>JBEDHZ010000010.1:0-26107 GCA_041173845.1 Pseudomonadota bacterium | reverse complement strand
CAAGCCTTTGCATCCTTAAGTAATAAAAAATAGTAATTAAACAAATTTTCAAAATCTCGGGGCAAGTAAAGACCGGGGCATGAAAAACGGACTGATTTATAAGACTAGTCGAACTAATACGCTTTATAAATCACGCCCTGCCTGCCCCAACCATCATTACCGCTTCGCCGGATAAAGATCGTGACCGACCTCGTGAATTTGCTGCCGCAGTGCTTTGCGCTCTTCGGGTGATAACTTAGGCGGACGATGCTCTGAATCGCGATGGCGGGAATCATCCTGCTTGCCCGCCTGATCGTTAGCGTTGGATCCTTTGGGCCGCTCTGGGCGAGGGCGACCATCCCCACTCTGCTCCGGCGCAGACAAGGCCTGACCCTGACTAGCCACCATAAGAGCAATAAAAACAAGGATGTTCAGGGGTTTCATTGGGCTAGTTAGCCATTTAGTCGTGGGGGGTGAGTCATTCAATACCATGGTCGGCTGGCCGATTTTGTAAAGCTTTGTAATCATGACACGGTCAAACACGATATTCGCAAGAACGAAGTTACCATACGTCCATGGACTCGACAAACACTCCCAAGCCTGTGCCTTCGCGCCGCACGCCTAGCAGTCAGGCAAAAATACTGGTGGTTGATGATGATGCCCGCCTGCGCGATCTGCTCAAACGATTTTTGACTGAGCATGGATTTGCGGTGTCGGTTGCCGTTAACGCCATCGAAATGAATCGTCTTTGGATACGCGAGCGCTTTGATCTGTTGGTGCTTGATTTGATGCTACCCGGTGAAGATGGTCTCTCCATTTGCCGACGCCTGCGTGGTGGTGGTGATGCAACTCCGATTATCATGCTCACGGCCAAAGGTGAAGATGCAGATCGCATCACTGGCCTGGAAATTGGTGCCGACGATTATTTACCTAAGCCCTTCAATCCACGTGAACTGGTCGCTCGCATCAGCGCGGTATTGCGGCGTGTAACACCTACTGATCTGCCGGGCGCGCCATCGGATCATAATGAAATTTATAAATTCGGCGAATTCGAATTCGATCTTGCAAAACGATCGCTAACGAAATCTGGGCAGCCGATTGCGCTGACTACCGGTGAGTATTCCGTATTAAAAGTTCTAGCGCGCCATGCACGTCAGCCGCTCTCACGCGAAAAACTTATGGAGCTTGCGCGTGGTCGTGAATATGAAGTCTTTGACCGCAGCCTCGATGTACAAATCTCGCGACTACGCAAACTGATTGAACCTGATCCCGCACTACCTCGCTACATACAGACTGTGTGGGGATTAGGTTACGTATTTATACCGGATGAACAGTCCCGCTAATCATTCCTCCTCGCAGCTTTTAATGGGTTTGCGTAGCGGCCTGTTTTGGCGCACTTTTTTTCTCTTGGCTTTTTTAATTGCCACCAGCATGGCGGCGTGGGTAGCCAGTTTTCGTATCGTTGAACGTGTGCCGCGCGGAGAACAAGTCGCCGCGCAAGTCGTCTCTATTGTCACCATCACACGCGCTGCGTTATTACACTCTGCGCCTGCATTGAGACGTGAATTATTGTTTGACCTGGCTAGTACACAAGGTATCCGTGTCTATCCGCGCGAAGATGACGATGACACTGAGCCCATGCCAGACAGCGATTTAATACAAGTCATTGAAGACAATGTGCAAGCACGCTTGGGAGAAGACACTCACTTCGCCGGCTACGTAAATGATATTCGCGGCTTTTGGGTCAGCTTCCGAATCGACGATGATGACTACTGGCTCATGCTAGATCGCGAGCGTGTCGAACAAGCCTCCGGCGTGCAATGGCTCAGCTGGGCTACCGTCACCTTGTTGTTATCGTTGATCGGCGCAGCATTCATTAGCCGCCTCATTAATCAACCTCTGTCGCGCATCTCAGCCGCTGCACGCGCAGTGGCGCGTGGAGACACACCTGCTGCCTTACCCGAGCAAGGCCCAACTGAAATTCGCGAAGCAAATCAAAGCTTCAATCAAATGGTTCGAGATTTAAAACAAGTGGAATCAGACCGTGCAGTGATCTTAGCCGGTATCTCACATGATTTGCGCACACCTATTTCGCGCATGCTGCTAGAAGTAGAAATGGCGGGCTTATCGGAAGAAGCGCTGAAAGGAATGCAATCCGATCTGGCACAAATGGAAGCTATCATTGCGCAATTTTTAGACTATGCTCGTCCAGCTGATCCCGAGCGCTTTATGCCGCATGATCTGGCGGCCTCATTGCGAAAAATTGTCGGCGAATATCAACGGCGATCTGATATCAACATCACGACCAACATTCCCGAAAAGCTTAGCTTGCGCTGTAGCGCTACTGAGATCGATCGACTGATACGCAATCTAATTGAGAATGCTAAACGCTATGGAAAAACCCCCGGGACATTGATCACCGATATTGACATCAAAGCCTACCAAGAAGGATCAACGATACAACTGGAAATCGCCGACCATGGCAGCGGGCTACCCGAAGACCAGCTGACTCATGTACTTCGTCCATTTACCCGCCTAGATGCGGCGCGCAGTCAGGCAAATGGAGCTGGCCTGGGATTAGCGATTGTTGATCGCGTCGTGCAACGCCATCAAGGAAAGTTAGAAATAAAAAACCGCGAGGATGGTGGCCTCGCGGTTCATATCACACTGCCGGCTTAACTTCGCCAACCTTAACCCTGCCGACTACGATCTACCGGCTTAAATCACGATAGATCTTTAAGTAGTGCAGCCAGTGTTTCTTGCGGAATTTCTTCCACATGCACAGGATAATTCGGATGATCGCAGCCCATCATGATTTGTGCGCCACTCTTGAGCGCTGATTTCATCTCAGGGGTGAGCTCAAAACGAACGAAGTGAACAGCGGATGTTTTTTCTTCTGTCTCACGATCCAGATCCTCATCAGCAATCGCATAAACACGACTCTGACCTTCCACTTGAATAAACAAACGATCCTCAATACCAATCAACTTCGCTAGCGCCACTTTACGCTCTGCGACATTGCCATACTGGATCAGCATAGTCGCCTTAAAGTTACTACCATCTGGGCACAAAGGGTTGTAGGCATCTAATTCAGATTGAATGCCGTCATCTTCAAAAATTTTTTCAATGCGCAGCATTTCTTGAATTTGATAACGCAAAGTCAGCTCATCTTCAAACAGCAAGCTAACGTGGTTACCTAGAAAAACAGTACGATTCTTTTTATGCTCAATCACCTGTTTACGAAAATCGTTGCGCTGCTTTGAATAGCTTTCCAGCGACATCAGGCTTTCACGGGAAATAATCATAATAGACTCCTTAGAAAATCAAATAGCATAGGCTTTGCGCAGCAGTGTCAATGGATGAGCCATTTCGGCTTTTTTCAATCCATTTTCTTCCATGCCTTGCGCAATGTGGTGTCCAGCAAGTTGACAGTCCGATGAAATGTAATCCGGCTCATCATTGGCCATCGCCTTAAATACGGGTTTGCCAATCTTCATTGAATTGGCATGAAATTCTTTTTTCACACCATAGGTACCTGCATGGCCAGAGCAACGCTCAACGACATTCAGTTTCGTGTCGGGTACCAGTTGCAACATGTCGGCAGTTTTACGACCCACGTTTTGCACGCGTGAGTGACACGGTATGTGGTACGAGATATGACCTAATGAATGTTTGAAATCAATCTTCAACAAACCATCACGGTTACGCGCTACAAAATATTCAAACGGATCCCACATCGCTTGTTTAACTAATTGTGTATCTGCACAACCAGGGAACATGAGTGGCAACTCTTGTTTGTACATGAGAGTGCACGAAGGAATCGGCGTCAGGATGGCATAGCCTTCGCGTGCCAACTTAGCCAAATGAGGAATATTGATCGCTTTTTTTTCTGCAACGCCTTCAAGATCACCCTGCTCTAACTTCGGCATACCGCAGCATGCTTCCTTATCGACCATCACATAAGGAATTTCATTGTGATCGAGGATCGCCAATAAATCATGGCCAATGCCTGGTTCGTTGTAATTCACGTAGCAAGTCGAATAGATCGCTACTTTGCCGGGTGTGTTTTTACCTTCTTTAACGGCATAGTCTGCCGATTTTTTTGCACCGGAGCGGAATTTGGTGCTCGCAAACTCGGGTAACCAGGCTTTTTTATCGACACCCAAAACATTTTCCAGCAAACCCCGCGTTGCTTGGGTTTTGTTCGCGGCATTCACAGCCTGCGTCACGATCGGTATGCCTGCAAATTTTCCGAGGCCATCTGTATTAGAAAGAAATTTATCGCGCGCTGTTACATGGCCTTGTTTGAATTTCACGGCCTTTGCACGCAACATCAAATGAGGGAAATCAAGATTCCATTCATGTGGCGGTGTGTAAGGACATTTCGTCATGTAGCAGAGATCGCACAGGTAGCATTGATCAACTACCTTCATGTAATCTTTTTTGTCGACGCCATCGACTTCCATCGTCTCGGACTCATCAACGAGATCGAACAAGGTGGGGAACGACTGGCATAGCGACACACATCGCCGGCAACCATGACAAATATCGAACACACGCTCAAGCTCAGTGTTCAATGCGTCTTCGTCATAAAATTCTTTGGAGACCCAATCCAGCGGATGCCGGGTCGGTGCTTCCAGATTGCCTTCACGTGCCATGGTGGAATCTCTCGATGAAATAAGGTGATGTTGTCAGGCTCTGCACTGCACGAGTGAGTTGTGCCTGACACAAACCTCTCTGGCTAGCAGAGAGGTTTGTTCAGTTTGTTAGCGCATTATCCCCAAACAACAGAATCTGATGCGCTATCCAAGGATGATGCTTGCTTAGTCGACGAGTGCGTCGAGAGCTTTTTGATAGCGGTTAGCGTGTGAACGTTCCGCCTTAGCCAGCGTCTCAAACCAGTCAGCGATTTCGTCGAAACCTTCTTCACGTGCTGTTTTAGCCATGCCTGGGTACATATCAGTGTACTCATGCGTTTCGCCTGCGACAGCCGCTGTCAGGTTTTGACGTGATGAACCGATAGGCAGGCCCGTTGCTGGATCACCGACTTGCTCGAGATACTCGAGGTGACCGTGTGCATGACCCGTTTCGCCTTCTGCGGTCGAACGGAACAGTGCTGCCACATCGTTTTGGCCTTCAATGTCAGCCTTGTTCGCGAAATACAAATAACGACGATTTGCTTGCGATTCGCCTGCGAAAGCGTCTTTCAGATTGGATTCCGTTTTGGATCCTTTCAGTTTGGACATATGCATCTCCTTAGTAATTCGGTGGGGAAAACGTGGCGCCAAGACCCTCTACTTGAGATTAAGCAAACGATCGAGACTGAAAACCGACTGCGTAGTATAGGCTTTCAAGTTGGGATTGTGGCCTCATCAGACCGAAATCTCAAATAGAGGTTCTTAATGCGGTCGATAGCCAAAATAAATCGAAATTATCTGAACGCTAGATGAGAACTATTATCACTTGATGTGAATAAGTACTATCGCTTGAGCGCCTATGCCTTCTTCGCGCCCTTCCCAACCCAGGCGTTCATTGGTTTTTGCCTTGATGTTTACTTGTTCAGGGTCCAAATCAAGGTCAACAGCGATATGACTAATCATGGCGGGAATATGCGGAGCCATCTTGGGTGCCTGAGCGATCAAGGTTGCATCGATATTGCCGATTTCATAACCCGCTTCCCTTACTCGTCTTCCGGCATCTTTGAGCAGTGTGCGTGAATCGGCACCGGCGTAGTTAGGATCGGTATCTGGAAAATGTCGACCGATATCACCCAAACCCGCTGCTCCAAACAACGCATCCGTAATCGCATGTAGCAAGACATCCGCATCTGAATGCCCTAGCAAACCCAACCGATGAGGAATTTTTACACCACCAATGATCAGCGCCCTACCGGGTACCAACGCGTGGCAGTCATAGCCTTGACCAATACGATAGGGTGGCGCTTTTTTCATGCGATTCCTTTGATATACAGCTCAGCCAGCAAAATATCGTGCGGCAAGGTGACTTTAAAATTACGGGGACTACCTTCAACCAATCTTGGTTTGAGACCCAAAGCCTCCATCGCACTCGCTTCATCGGTCACATGGTTGCCACTTTTTAATGCTGATAGTAACTGCGCATGTTTAAACATTTGCGGTGTTTGTGCCGCCCACAAATGCTCGCGCGACACCGTATGGTCAGCATGGCCGTGCGCATCGCTGCGCTTAATCGTATCCACCACAGGCATTGCCAGTAAACCGCCCACAGGATCATCCTTCACCGCGTAGATTAATTTATCTATCAGAGTCACTGTCAGGCCCGGGCGAGCGGCATCATGCACTAACATCCAATCGTTGGCATCCACCTGCGATTGCATGGCCTGCAAACCATTGGTCACTGAAGCTTGACGAGTTGCACCACCACAACGAAGTATCTGCGTACGTGGTTTAGTCGGGATATCTTCGATATAGGCGTCATCCGCGCTGACCACTACAAAAATCTGCTGAATCTGCGCGCAATCGACAAAGGTATCCATCACATGTTCAAGCATAGGCTTACCCAACAGCTCGGCATACTGCTTGGGGACCGTGGCACCCATACGCGCGCCCACGCCAGCGGCGGGGATTAAAGCAATAAATCGCGGCAAAGTCATCAAACGTAACGAGGAAAAATCCTGAGTTGAACGGAAAGGCGCTTTCAGGGAATGCGTTGCTTCAGCCACGGAGAACTGAGACACCGTATTTTGATCGCATCTCTAAGAATCAAGAACTAATTTATAATCGTACTACGGTTTTTTAGTGTCATTTACTGTCAATCAAGCCTCGTATCCGGCTCCATGAGCCCTCACTCGCGAAGACAGTAGCGTCTTTGCAAACCATGCCCCTGAACTCAACCACCCCGCTACCGAAGCCTGGCAACCGATTTGTACTTCCCGCCCTACATGGCGCGGGCGAGGCCTATGTGCTCGCGCAGGCAGCACACACGCTCAAAACAGAAGGCCGGATGCTAACCATAGTGGTGGCTGACGCGCCCGATGCCCAGCGCCTGCTCACAGAAATCCAGTGGTTTGGCCAATCCGGCGAGCAAGCGCTGCGATGTCACATGCTTCCCGACTGGGAAACACTGCCCTACGATGCCTTCTCTCCGCATCAGGATCTGGTCTCAGAACGACTGGCCACGCTGCACGAAATCCAAAACAAACAATGTGATGTGCTGATTGTGCCCGCCACCACGGCCTTGGTGCGCATGGGCCCACCCTCGTTTCTAGCTTCTTACACCTTCTTTTTCAAGCAAGGTGAGCGTCTGGATGAAGGTCGTCTCAAATCACAACTCACCTTAGCGGGCTATTCGCATGTCGCGCAAGTCATGTCGCCGGGCGAGTACTCAGTTCGTGGTGGTTTGATTGATTTATTCCCGATGGGATCAGTGCTTCCCTACCGACTGGATTTATTTGGCGACAGCATAGAGACCATACGTACCTTCGATGTAGATACGCAGCGATCGCTATACCCCGTCAAAGAAGTGCGACTGCTTCCGGGTCGTGAATTTCCTATGGATGAAAATTCGCGCAGCACCTTTCGTAGTCGTTGGCGCGAAGTATTTGAAGGCGATCCCACCCGCACCAGTATTTATCGCGATATTGGTAATGGCATAGCCTCTGCTGGTATCGAATATTACTTGCCACTGTTTTTTGAACAAACTGCGAGCTTGTTTGACTACTTGCCCGATGATGCTAGTTTCGCGCTGTGCGGTGATATTGATGCATCGATCAAACGCTTCTGGACCGATACCCGCTCGCGCTACAATTTTTTAAAGTCTGATCGCGAACGGCCGCTGCTAGCACCCGAAGAAATTTTTCTTAGCGATGAAGATTTTTTCACACTGCTAAAGCCCTTCGGTCGTTGGGTCATGTCGCACTCGTCCTCTGCGTCAGATCTTTCAGCACCGGTACCTGACATCGCCGTTAACCGTCGGCAGGATGATCCCCTCGCTAACTTGCGTTCGTTTGTGATGCAATCGCCTGCGCGAATTATGATTTGTGCAGAATCCAGCGGACGGCGTGAAACGCTGCGCGAGTATTTCAACGAATATCAATTACCGCTAGCAGTCTGTGAAAGTCTGGATGATTTTTTAAATCATCACGAAAAATTAATGCTGTGCGTATCACCGCTGCATTCAGGTAGCTTGCTATCCGATGCACTTGGCAATATCGCTTTTATTACTGAGACCGAGCTTTACGCCGGCAGTGGTCGCCGCGCAGGCCGAAAAAAACAAGAGGCCGTAACGCAAGTTGATTCCATGGTTCGGGATGGCGACCCGGTCGTTCATATTAAGCACGGCATTGGTCGCGACCACGGCCTGATTAGTATGGATTTAGGTGAAGGCGAAACGGAATTTCTGCATCTCGAATACGCCAAAGAAACCAAGCTGTATGTACCCGTATCACAGCTGCATGTGATTTCGCGTTACTCCGGAGCGGCACCCGAAGATGCGCCGCTTCATGCCTTAGGCTCAGGGCAATGGGATAAAGCCAAGCGTAAAGCTGCCGAACAAATTCGCGATACAGCCGCAGAGCTTTTAAATTTATATGCACGACGCGCGCTACGCCAAGGTCATTCCTTTGAATACTCAGCGCATGATTACGAAGCCTTTGCTGAGAGTTTCGGATTTGAAGAAACACCGGATCAAGCAGCAGCAATTAATTCCGTTATCAAAGATATGACTTCCGGCAAACCGATGGACCGTTTGATTTGCGGTGATGTCGGATTTGGAAAAACTGAAGTCGCACTACGCGCAGCGTTTGTTGCGGTAATGGGTGGCAAACAGGTCGCGATCCTAGCGCCCACCACCCTGCTGGCTGAACAACATGCACAAACCTTTGCTGATCGTTTCGCTGACTGGCCCGTAAAAATCGCCGAGCTATCGCGCTTTCGCACCGGCAAAGAAGTCACGCTAGCACTTAAAGGTATGGCTGAAGGTACGATAGACGTTGTCATCGGAACCCACAAACTATTGTCATCGGATGTGAAATTTCAACGACTAGGCTTAGTCATCATCGATGAAGAACACCGTTTTGGTGTACGCCAAAAAGAAGCCTTGAAAGCTCTGCGCGCTGAAGTCGATGTACTGACGCTCACCGCCACACCGATACCTAGAACACTCGGCATGGCCCTTGAAGGCTTGCGCGATTTTTCTATCATCGCTACAGCCCCACAAAAACGCTTAGCGATTAAGACCTTTGTACGCAGCGAATCAGATTCGGTTATACGCGAAGCCTGTTTGCGCGAACTCAAACGTGGTGGGCAAGTCTATTTTCTGCACAATGAAGTCGAAACAATACAAAACCGAAAAGTACGTTTAGAGGAATTAATTCCTGAAGCGCGTATTGCGATTGCGCATGGCCAGATGCACGAGCGCGATCTGGAAAAAGTGATGCGTGATTTCGTATCACAGCGCTTCAATATTCTGCTCTGCACCACCATCATCGAAACAGGTATTGATGTACCCACCGCTAACACCATCGTGATGCATAGAGCAGATCGATTTGGTTTGGCTCAATTACATCAGTTGCGTGGCCGAGTCGGTCGATCGCACCATCAAGCCTATGCCTATTTACTGGTGCATGATGTAAATTCTCTAACCAAACAAGCGGATCGTCGTCTTGAAGCGATTCAGCAAATGGAAGAATTGGGCAGTGGCTTTTATCTGGCCATGCATGATTTGGAAATTCGCGGCGCAGGCGAAGTACTAGGCGAAAACCAATCGGGTGAAATGACGGAGATCGGTTTCCAACTCTATTCCGATATGTTGATGGCGGCGGTGCGATCACTGAAAAACGGTAAAGAGCCTGACCTGGCCGCGCCCCTATCGACAACCACCGAAATTAATTTGCATGTACCTGCCCTCTTACCTAGCGATTTTTGTGGTGACGTACACGAACGACTTTCCATCTACAAGCGACTAGCGAATAGTCAGTCGCTTGACGCCATCGACGATATGCAGGAAGAGATGATCGATCGCTTTGGCAAATTACCCGATGCCGTGAAAGCCTTAGTCGAAACCCATCGCTTACGCATATCTGCAAAAACGGTAGGCATCATCAAAATTGATGCGCACGCCGAGTCAGCGACGCTGCAATTCGAACCCAAACCGCCGATTGATCCGATTCGCATCATCGATCTGGTACAAAAAAGCAAAAACATAAAATTATCCGGACAAGATAAATTGAAAATCACTATCGCCATGCCCGATTTGAGTTCACGTGTTTTACAACTCAAATCGACTATTCGTGCGCTAGTGTCTTGATCAACTTTACTCTCTGCATAGGCAATGAAACTGATACTGCAAGGTCCTGGAGCCACTGATCACACCATAGAGCGAATCGCTGCCCTCGCTCATACCACACATATCACCGCGATTGCGGACTCTGCCTTTCGCTGTGATGGCATCGTTGATACGCCTTCCATCCGCGAGGCAGTAGAAAATAGCTGCATAGAAGAACACATCGATCACAGCTTTACCAGTAAAGACTATAGCCTCAATGATTTTCGCGTACTGGTGATGGATATGGATTCGACCTTGATCACCATCGAATGCATAGACGAAATTGCGGATCTGCACGGATTAAAATCAGAAGTCGCAGAGATCACCGAATCGGCTATGCGGGGCGAACTGGATTTTCGTGCCAGCTTGACGCGCCGAGTCGCTTTGTTAAAAGGGCTTGATGCATCGGCATTACATCAGGTATTTGATCAGCGACTACGCCTCTCCCCCGGTGCACGAGAATTACTCAAAGGCGTGAAAGCCGCTGGCATACGCACGGTATTAGTCTCAGGTGGATTTACTTATTTCACCGATCGATTGCAACACGAACTCGCTATCGATTACACGCGCGCCAATGTACTTGAAATCGAAAATGGCAAACTTACTGGAAACGTCATTGGCGATATTATCGATGCTACGATCAAACGACACACTGTTGAAAATGAATGTGCCGCATTGCATGTACCCACCAGCGCTGCGATGGTCATTGGCGATGGCGCAAACGATCTGGAAATGATGTCAGTGGCTGGCTTATCGGTAGCGTACCGCGCAAAACCCGTCGTACAACAGCACGCTGATGTCGCATTGAATTTTTCTGGCTTAGATGGTGTACTGAATCTTTTCCGTTGATGCTGCCGCATAGCGACAAGGCTAATTGATTTTTATGGATCATCAAATCTACTACGACGTTGATACCGAAGCCCAGAAAAATATGCTCTGGTGGCTGTATGTTGGACACGCGGCGTCGGTATTTTTCTCTCTTGGCTTGCTTTCGTTTATTCCCTTAATCATCAATTACGTTAAACGCGGTCGAACCGAAGATAGCTTCTTGTATAGCCATCATGTTTGGCAAATACGCTCGTTTTGGTGGTATCTGGTGTGGGTGGGAATCGGCGGATTGGTCGCGCTATCGATCATCGGCATTCCGCTGGCGATGTTGATTTGGGGTGTGGCGTGGTTATGGAAAGCGTATCGCTTGATTCGGGGTTTTATCGATCTCTCTGACAATCAAGCTATGCCAACGTAGCGAATGCCTGTTCTAAATCAGCTATCAAATCGCGCGTATCTTCCAGACCAATATTCAAACGCATTAGCTGACCTTGGTGCGACCAATGACTGCGCATGGTCGCAATTCGGTACGGCACGGCGAGGCTATTCGCACCACCCCAGCTATAACCAATCTTGAATAATTTCAGGCTATCGATAAAACGATCGGTTTGTGCTTCAGTAAAACGCGGATCAAACAACACCGAAAACAATCCGCCTGCACCTGTGAAATCTCGCTTCCACGTGGCATGTCCCGGACAATCGTCGAAAGCCGGATGCAAGATATGAGTCATCTCAGAGCGCGACTTTAACCAAGCAGCGATCTCTCGTGCGCTGCGATCATGCGCTTCAAAACGAAGTTTCATGGTGGGCAGACCACGCAAAACCAAGAACGTATCATCAGCCGATACACCCATGCCGAGTCGCATGTGCGCACGCTCTAGTTTGTGATGTAAGTCTTTAGAACGCGTAATGACTGCGCCCATCAACACATCCGATCCGCCCGAGTGATATTTCGTTAAGGCCTGCATCACGATATCCACACCATGATCAAAGGCGCGAAATGCCAGACCTGCGGCCCACGTGTTATCCAGTGCCACAATCACATTTTTTTCTTTAGCTACACGACAAATCGCCGGTATATCCGGCACTTCCATCGAAACCGATCCCGGCGCTTCCGTCCAGATCAAACGAGTTTTCGTATTGATCAACTCAGCAATACCCTCACCTATCATGGGATCGTAATAGCGCGCGGTAATGCCAAACGATTCGCTTAACCAGTTACCTAATTCGCGATTTGGGTTGTAGACATTATCTGGCAGCAGCACCTCATCACCTGTGCTGAGCAGCGCGAGATCAATCATCGCAATCGCTGCTAAACCACTAGGTGCAAGTAAACAATGTGTGCCGCCTTCAATCTCGGCTAGTCGTGCTTCCAGCGTAAACGTAGTAGGCGTGCCATGCAGACCATAGGTGTAGGCGTTTTTATCTTGCCAGTTGCGCGCACGAAGTGCAGCTACGTCTTTGAAAATAACCGTCGATGCATGATGAATCGCGGTGGGAAAAGCGCTAAAGCCTTCCGGTGGACGATAGTCCGTGGTGGTTAGCAAGGTCTGCAGATGTTTTTTATCCATGGTACTCACAGAAAAACAATAGCCTCAATCAACGCTGCCCCAGAGATCATGAGCATCAGCCGCAGTAACCGTGACATCAACGAATTCACCCACCTTAAGTTGGCGCGCAGGATCGTAAGGCAGTTTTACGTACACCACGCCATCGATCTCAGGTGCATCAGCAGAGGAGCGCGCAACCGCACCATTACGATCCACCGAATCAATTAATACACGTTGAGTTTTGCCTATTTTGGCTTGCAGACGTTCTCGCGAAATTTTTTCTTGTAACTGCATCACACGGCCGCGGCGTTCTTCACGCACGGCGTCCGGTATCGCTTCGGCGAGTGCATTCGCTGCAGCGCCTTCGACGGGCGAGTAAGCAAAACATCCCAGCCTATCAATCTTCGCTTCTTGCAGAAAATCGAGCAGATGCTGAAATTCTTCGTCAGTCTCACCCGGAAAACCTGCAATAAAGGTCGAACGTATCGTTATGTCAGGGCAGACTTTTCTCCACGCCTGAATGCGCTCAATATTTTTTTCACCATTCGCTGGACGTTTCATACGTTTCAAAACATCGGGATGCGAATGCTGAAGCGGCACATCCAGATACGGCAACACATGACCACCATTCATCAGTGGAATGATGTCATCGACATGCGGATAGGGGTACACGTAATGCAACCTGACCCAGGCATCGTAGTTTTTTGCCAGCTCACCTAATGACGCGACAAGCTCGGTCATGTGAGTGCGTACCGGTTTGCCATTCCAAAAACCAGTGCGGAACTTAATATCTACACCATAGGCACTGGTGTCTTGTGAAATCACCAGTAACTCTTTAACACCGGATTTAAATAAATTTTCTGCTTCAAGCATGACATCGGCAATCGGTCGCGACACCAGATCGCCACGCATAGAAGGAATAATACAAAAGCTGCAGCGATGATTGCAGCCTTCAGAAATTTTTAGGTAAGCGTAATGCTTAGGCGTGAGCTTCACACCCTGTGCTGGCACCAAATCAATGAAGGGCTCGTGAGGTTTAGGCAAATGCAAGTGCACGGCACTCATTACTTCACCTAAAGCATGCGGGCCAGTAACGGCTAACACTTTGGGATGGATTTTTTGAACAATGTCGTCACCCGCCGCATCTTTTTTACTACCCAGGCAACCGGTAACGATGACCTTGCCATTTTCATTCAACGCTTCGCCAATCGCATCGAGCGATTCCTGAACAGCTGAATCAATAAAACCGCAGGTGTTAACGATCACCAGATCAGCGCCATCATACGACTTCGCCGTTTCATAACCCTCAGCACGCAGCTGGGTCAGAATTTGCTCGGAATCGACCAGAGCCTTGGGACATCCAAGCGAAACGAAACCAACTTTTGGTGGAGTAGCTGACATGAGGGCTGAAAAGAAAAATCGCTGATAAGAAGTAACGTGACCGAGCATTGTAACCTTTACCGCTTTGTTACTTCGCCGTTCGGTACAAGCTAAAAAACAAAAGCCGGGCTGAGCAAAATCTCAGTCCGGCTCTGCATAATTCAAATGACTTATTTTGCGTCGCTACCGCCAGCGGCAGGCACGCCTGGGAAAGGGAAAACGCCAAAGACATTCTTCGCCTGACTTTGCATCTGATCTTGCATCTGCATGAACAAGCTCTTGCTCTGTTCTATGTAGTTGCTCATCATGCCTTGCATCATCGGCGCTTGAACGCTCATGAACTGTGTCCACATTTCCGGGCTAAACGACTTCTCGTCGATCACACCACGAGAGTTTTCGGCCATCTTGTTTTGGATGTCGATAAACACCTGAATATTTTTTTCGAGGTAAGAGCCCATCATGCCTTGCATAGAATGGCCGTAATAACGAATGATCTGAGACAGCGATGAACTAGAGAACATCGGTTGACCGTTCGCTTCTTCTTCCAAAATAATCTGCAACAAAATACTGCGCGTCAGATCATCTTCCGATTTAGCATCGACCACCACGAATTGTTCATTAGCTAAAACCAGCTGCTTCACATCGGCTAACGTGATGTAGGAACTTGTCTGGGTGTCATACAAACGGCGATTAGGGTATTTCTTTATCAGGCGTTCCGCTGCCTTTTTTGAGCTACTCATGGGCTAATCCAGTTATTTTGCGTCGCAATGAAATGTAGCGACATTATGAACAAATTCCGAACCGTAGTTCGTTTCTCCGCCCGCTATAGTGCACCAAAACAAGACCTTGGGAAAGCATGGGCGGGGTAAACGGGCAATTATTGCGGCGCAGGAGCCATTTGAATTTCAAAATGCTATCAGGTCAGAGCGCGCCGCAGCATATCGATAAATCAGGCCACAAAGGTCTCCGTCAGGCCTTAGCTTTTACATAACGACCTGGCGCTGGCTCAATCGGTGGATGAGCTTTGCTTCCCAGCTTACGCGGTGCCTCGGTCTGCTCCCCCGCGTGACTAGCTAAAAACTCGGCCCACTCACCCCACCAACTTCCCGGATGCTCGGTCGCGCCTTCCATCCAAGCGCTGGCCGTTTCAGGCAATTTGTCATTACTCCAGTAGCTGCGCTTCTTTTTCGCGGGAGGATTAATCACTCCGGCAATGTGGCCGGAAGCCCCTAGAACAAATCGATTATTTTTACGCTTACCCGCATTGATCAAATTGGTGCTCGAAAAAGCACTACGCCAGGGCACGATATGGTCTTCGCGTGAAGCATAAATAAAACTAGGCACCTGCACCTTGCCAAGATCAATCGGATCACCTGCAACAGACAGCTTGCCTGGAACCTTTAAATTATTTTCCAGATACATATTGCGCAAGTAGTAGCAAAACATTGGGCCAGGCAAGTTGGTGCTGTCTGAATTCCAATACAGCAGATCAAAGGCCGGCGGCGCTTCACCTTTGAGGTAATTCGCTTCCACATAATTCCAGACCAGATCATTGGAGCGAAGACTAGAAAACGCGGTGGCAAAATCACGTCCGGGCATCAAACCACCCTTGCCTATCGATTGCTCTCGCTGCGCGACTTGAGCTTCATCGACATACACGTCGATAGAACCCACATCAACAAAATCCAACATAGTGGTTAACAAAGTCAGGCTGGAAACGGGTTTTTTGCCGCGTGCAGCCATCGCCGCGAGTGCGCTGGCCAGCAACGTGCCTCCCACACAAAAGCCCAAGGCATTGACCTGCTTTTCACCGCTAATCTGTTGCGCCACTTCGAGCGCATTGATTACACCTTTTTCTACGTAGTCATCCCAACCCAGATGACCCAAGCTCTGATCAGGATTGACCCATGAAACGACAAACACCGTGTGTCCCTGCTCAACGGCATAACGAATCAAGGAATTTTCTGGCTGCAGATCAAGGATATAAAACTTGTTGATACAAGGCGGCACAATCACTAGAGGGCGTTGATAGACCTGCTTGGTAAGCGGGCGATATTGCAGTAGCTGAATCACGTCGTTTTCAAAGACAACTGATCCCTCGCTAGCAGCGACATTACGCCCCACTTCAAAAGCTGTTTCATCGGTTTGCGATATATGGCCTTTGCGCATATCTGAAAGCATCTGCATGATGCCTCGCTGCAGGCTTTCACCTTTTGAATCGATCAGTCGTTGCTGTGCCTCGGGATTCGTCGCGAGAAAATTTGCGGGTGACATTGCATCAACGGTCTGCTGAGTCGCAAAGCGTATTTTTTTCTTGGTCTGTTCATCCACCTCGACAGACTCAGCCAAGGCATTTAAAAATTGGGCATTCAGTAAATAAGTAGCCGCATTAAATGCATACAAAGGATTGGATTGCCATGCAGGCGCAGAAAAGCGCCGATCAGTCATTGCAGGAGTTTTCGATTCCATTAAGCCTGACCACAAAGCAGAAAATTTTTCTGTGTAGTCTTGTTGCAGCTGCATCAGCTTTTCCGGAGGTACCAACGCCATCACGTTGTGCGTCTCGCTGTGTCCAGACGTTCCATACATTCCTGGCATGCCAGACTGCATCAGATTCATCATCGATTGCCAACCTTTGGGGTCAGACATCTGTGCCATCCAAGCCTGCGCGTCGTAACCTGGCTGTGGCTGAGTCTTGCTTTCGGATTTACTCATGCAATCTTCCCCGTCACTCGTTCTTAGGATTTCACGTATGCTGCCAGCTATCCTTTTTTAGGGAACTAGAGACATGCATATCGCTGCAGTTGGATGGATTTATGTGGTGCTGATGATGGCTATTACTGAAGAATCAGTGATAGCAGCCATTATGACTTTTTTCTTTTACGGCGTGTTGCCAGTATCTATCATTGTTTACGTCGCCGGCACGGGCAGTCGTAAACGACGTCGCCAGCAAGAGCAACTACAAGCAATGCAAGAGCGACAACAAGCCGAGCAGAACGATACGCCGCAAGCCCACTGATCTACTTGATCCAAATCATCGTCGCCATACGACCCGTCACGCGATCGCGTCGAAATGAATAAAACTCCGCTGGTTCGCTTACCGTACAACGCTCTCCGCCAGCGACCTGTCTGATACCTACGCTAACCAACACTAAGCGAGCGAGGGCCGGTAAGTTCGCTAAGTATTTACCCGGCTTATCCGCTAACGGCACAAAGGCTGACTCGGCCGCTGGGCCAATGTGTTGAAATGCGGCTAATACATCCTCGCCAACCTCAAAACGTTCAGGCCCTATCCCCGGCCCTAACCAAGCCACGATCTCATCGGCTCCTGCCACACGTAGCTGACTAACCGTGTTTTGCAGCACTCCACTCGCCAGACCGCGCCAACCGGCATGAGCTGCACCCACCACGGTTCCGCGTTTATCCGCCAGCAGCACAGGCATGCAATCGGCCGTCATGATCGTGCATACCGCCCCTGCAGATGTAGCCATAATGGCATCGGCGCGCACGGCAGCCTCTCTGCTCAACACGTTCTGCGCATTCACCACCTCAGTGCCATGCACCTGCTCCAGCCAGATCGGATTGGCAGGTAACAGGCTGCGCAGCAATGCCCGGTTCTCAGCCACGGCTTCTGGAGCATCGCCCACATGCGTGCCCAGATTCAGCCCACCCCGACCTTGCGCATCGGCATAGACACCCGTGCTGACACCGCCAGACCTAAGCGTGGAAAGCACGCCCACGCCTTGGGGTAACTCGGGCCAGTCAATGTCTAATGTACGCATGGTTGAACTGAGATCTGGTGAGATCAGATCAAAGTGCCATGCCGGCCTGCTGCAGCAAATCGGCCATATCCGCTGGCAAAGCGGCATGCCATTCACTATGAACTCCGCTGGTCGGATGCACTAAGCCCAGCCGCTCAGCATGCAACGCCTGACGTGGGAATACGGAGACTAAATGCGCCTTGCCATAAACGGCATCGCCCACAATCGGAAAACCCAGTGACTGAAGATGCACACGGATTTGATGCGTGCGTCCCGTCTCAAGCTGACAGCGCAGCAGCGTCACCGCGCGGCCATCAAGCTGGCCACTGAGCACTTTTTGGTAATGCGTAATCGCCATTTTGGCTTGCGGCGATTTACTGATCGCCATGCGGGTACGTTCACGAGGATGGCGCCCGATAGCGGCTTCGATACGGCCGCTGGATACAGGCTGACCCCAAACTAGCGCCAGATACTGGCGACTCACGGTGCGTTGCTGCAGCTGCCGTACTAAATCCGTTTGCGCCTTGAGCGTCTTAGCCACAACCAATAAGCCACTGGTGTCTTTATCCAGACGATGCACGATACCCGCACGTGGCACCCCCATTAGCTGAGGAGAATGATGCAAAAGGCCATTCAGTAGCGTGCCCGACCAATTGCCTGCGGCCGGATGAACCACCAGACCAGCCGGTTTATTGACGACGATCAGAGCATCGTCTTCATGCACAATGGTCAGCTCGAGTGGCTCAGCGACAAATGCCTGATCATGATCTGCTGCCTGTGGTTCAACGGTTACGCTTTCACCGCCCAACACTGTCGTGCGAATTTTGGCCGGTTTGCCGTCAACCAACACCCAACCTTCTTCTATCCAGTGTTGCAAACGGGCGCGCGAAAACTGCGGCAACAGCGTCGCGAGCACCTTATCAAGGCGTTCGCCCTGATAAATGTCGTCTAACTGCAGGCTGAGAGACTCCAGTCCGGTCGAGGCCGCGTCAAAATCGTCGGCGTCATCGATGACCTCATTGTCCAACGTGAATTCGGGTGCTGTCTGGCGGGGTGGTTTCACAAAGATGTCCATCGGCTATAATCGCCGCACTTATTGATGAAGTGAATACGCCCCATCCCATGTTAAAAAAAATTCTGACACTTGCCTTGATGGCGCTGGTACTCATGTTGTCCGGCTGCGGCTCACTGGGAGAGAAAGCGGATGAGACCAAAGGATGGTCGGCCGAGAAATTATACGCCGAGGCCAAAGATGAAATCAAAAGTGGCAACTTCGAAAGAGCGATCAAGTATTTAGAAAAACTCGAATCACGCTACCCTTTCGGAAAATACGCACAACAGGCGCAAATGGAAATTGCTTATTCCTACTTCCGCCAAAACGATCAAGCTCAATGTTTGGCTGCGGTTGACCGCTTTATTCGCTTGCATCCGAATCATCCTAACGTCGACTACATGTATTACCTCAGAGGTCTTGCTAATTTTAATGACAAGAAAGGCTTGTTTGATTTCATCAGCAGCCAAGATCCCACTGAGCGCGATCCCAAAGCTGCACGCGACGCTTTTGATGCGTTTAAACAGTTAGCTGATCGCTTCCCAGACAGCAAATACGCTGACGATGCACGTGATCGTTTGCGCTATCTAGTAGAGGCTATGGCGCAGTATGAAGTTCACGTCGCCGATTATTATTTACGTCGATCAGCTTTTGTAGCGGCTATCAACCGCGCACAAAACGTGATTCGTGACTATCCGGCATCGCCTTCAGTGCGGAATGCCTTGCGTATCCAAATCCGCGCCTATGATGCGCTGGGCATGAACGATTTGCGAGATGATGCGGAGCGGGTATTTGAGTTGAACTACAAAACCAACTCAGCAGCGCAAATCAATCCTGAGAGTGAAAAATCCTGGTGGAAGTTCTGGGGTAAATAAATTGACTAACGGACCTTCAGAGGTCCGTTAGTCATTAGTGGCTCGTCATTGCTCTGTTGTTCTTGCCATTTATTAGTCCCGAATTACTCCAATAGTTTGCGTCGAAACACCCAAGTTGTCTCTGTCGAGCTTTTCGGCTCGTAAGCATAACCCTCAGTATCAAACAATCGCAATTGCTCAGGTTTGGTAATTTTCTTTTCAATAGCGTAGCGCGCCATCAATCCTCGTGCACGCTTGGCATAAAACGAGATGATCTTGTAGTTGCCGCCCTTCCAATCTTCGAATACCGGCGTAATCACAGGCACCGTTAAATTTTTAGGCTTGACCGATTTGAAGTATTCCTCTGATGCGAGGTTAATCAATGCAGAGGATTTCACTGCCGCCAAAGACTCATTCAAAGAGGCAGTCACCTCATCACCCCAGAATGCATATAAATCTTTGCCATGCGTATTCTGCAAGCGCGTACCCATTTCTAATCGATACGGCTGCATCAAATCCAGCGGTCGCAATACGCCGTAAAGGCCCGAGAGTATGCGCAAATGATCTTGAGCCCAGCTCAATTGTTTTTCATTTAAGTTGGGGGCATCTAAACCTTCATACACATCACCATTGAAAGCGAGCAGCGCTTGTCGGGAATTTTTGAAAGTAAATTTCTTTGACCAACGAGCGTAACGATCAACATTTAAATGCGCTAGCTGATCAGAAATTTTCATCAGCGTGCCCAACTTATCCGGCGAGAGCTCGCGCAGAGTATTGATTAGCTCAGCCGAGCGCGGGATAAAATCCGGCAAACTGTGTGTCTCGGTCGTCAAAGGCGATTCATAATCCAGCGTCTTTGCCGGTGAAAGTACCATCAGCATGATTGTTAGTCCCTAATTCGTCATAAAACTTCACGCATGATACCCAAAGCTACGCAACCCGCTCTTCAGCGCATAGTCATCGACACCAATGTCTGCCTCGACTTGTTTATGTTTCGTGATCCGCGCTGGCAGGCATTGATGGACGGGATTAAGAGTGGCGAAATGGAGGCCGTCACTAGCGCGAGCTGTCGCATGGAATTCATGCTGGTGCTAGCCTACGAAAAAATGCAATTATCTACGGAGTCTCAAGCAGCGATTCTGCAAGAATTCGATCAGCTCATCCACTTGGTTGAATTACCGACGACGCCCTCTGCAACCCATGTCATTAAGCTACCGTTATGCAAAGATCGCGATGACCAAAAATTTCTTGAACTCGCCTATGCCAGCCAAGCCGATGCTTTAATCACCAAAGATAAAGCCTTGCTGAAATTAGCCCGAAAAACGATACGGTCGCAATTATTCAGGATTTTTTCACCCGAATCCTGGCTTGCTTCATATGTACCGAAGCTCGACTTAAGTAAATAAAAACGACATCAAAGTGCTTAAAAGTGATGTCGTTTTTTTATCGATTAGCGGTTGAATTACGATCAGCTTTTACTCTTAATTCGCTCGGCTAATTCAGCTGCATTGGCCTTGCGATCTTCCGTAACTTTTTTTACTGTCGGACGTTCACCAACGAGTTTCATGTAGTCGCGTACTGGATAGGCCGCCATCATATCTTCGCCATAAATCGCTTTAGTCGCCATGCCAATTAAGGGCAAGTGCACCGTCGCGGCACAATCCGCCATCGTAAATTCACTACCTGCGATATACGGTGAAAAATTCGCTATCTGACCAAAGGCGGCGATATTTCGCTTCAATTGTTTTTGCACGCGCACTTTCACGTCATCAGCGATTTTCCCTCCGAAAAACGCCTCGAAATACAATTCACGTGCAACTAATTCAAGGTGTAATTCCATGAATTGAATCAATTGGCGTATGCGCGCTGCTTCGTAAGGATCAGCGGGAATCAAAGGCTTTTGCGGGTAGGCTGACTCCACATAATCGAGCATCACTTGAGATTCAAATAACGCCTTGCCGTCTATTTCAAAAAAGGGAACTTTACCTAACGGAGATTTTTCTAGCAGCGCAGGCGATCGATCTGTCCAAACCTGCTTTTCTTCAAAAGGCACGCCTTTTTCTAGTAAAGCCAACTTCACTTTGTTGTAGTAATTACTCGCCGAAAAACCGCATAAAGTTAGCATTCTGTATCCTTCTGAGCTGGGTTAGGGGCACCTAAGCAAACCAAATAAAACGGGTCGCAACAGGTACAATGTTTGACATGAAGTCTACCATCACTCAACTCACGTAATCCGGCCAACAAGACCGGCACTTAGCCAACCTAAACCCCTCATGTCTGCTGAATTACTTGCCACACGTCGTGAGGCCACGCTCATCCTAACGCTCTCCAATCCTGGCGCGCGCAATGCGCTGCATCCGGATATGTATGCCGCAGGTATTGAAGCGCTAGAAACCGCTGAACGTGACCCCGAAATACGCGCGGTCGTGCTGACCGGAGCGGGCGATACGTTCTGCGCAGGTGGCAACCTGAACCGTCTGCTTGAGAACCGCAACAAAGACCGCTCCGTTGCCGCCGATTCGGTCGGCAAATTACACGCTTGGGTTGAAGCTCTGCGCGATTGCCCCAAACCAGTGATTGCTGCAGTTGAGGGCCCTGCGGCTGGTGCTGGTTTTTCGCTGGTACTCGCTTGTGATTTGATTGTGGCGGCGCACTCTGCGCAATTTATCGCGGCTTACGTCAAGGTTGGACTTTCTCCCGATGGCGGAATGAGTTGGTCGTTATCGCAATCGCTACCTCCCCAACTCGTGACAGAAATTTTGATAGAAGGTAAGCCACTACCTGCCGCACGATTACATCAGCACGGCATCATCAACCGCGTGGTGAGTGATGGTCAGGCGTTGAATGCCGCGCTCGATTGGAGTGATGAACTAGCACGACAATCACCCCATTCAATTAGCACCATTAAATCACTGGTACGAGAAGCGTCTATCGCTACTTTGCCTGAGCAGCTTAAATCTGAACAACACGCTTTTGTCGAGTGCTTACATCACCGTGATGCGCTCGAAGGCATGACTGCATTCCTGGAAAAAAGAAAGCCGAATTACTCATGAGCTTCAATAAACGTCGTCGCGTTTTTTTATTGCGACATGGTAGCGTGACCTATTTCGACACCAACGGTAAACCGTTTTTGCCAGAGACCGTTCCACTGAATGAACAAGGGCGCGCACAAGCCACTGCAGCAGGAAAGGTCTTTGCAAAAGTCGGCATGCAGTTTGACAAAGTCATTGTCTCCGGTCTACCACGCACAGTAGAAACTGCTACGCGAGTGCTGGCAGAGACTAGTCAAAAAATTGACTTTGAAGAATGGCCAGAGCTGGTTGAAATTCGTGGCGGCAAACTTTCAGCGATTCCTGATGAAAAATTACGTGAAGCATTCACTGGTGCGTTTGAAGGCGTAGCACTCGAACATCAACAATTTCTCGGTGGCGAAACTATCGGCGAACTGATGAATCGCGTGCATCCGCAAATCGATAAATTACGCTCTGATTCATCGTGGGACACGGTATTAATGGTGCTGCATGGCGGTGTGAACCGCGCCATCTTGTCCTATGCGCTCACAGGACAACGACTGTTTCTAGGTAATCTGGCGCAAACGGCCGGCTGCATTAACGCTTTGGATGTGGGTGAATCTCGGATGGACTGGGTGGTGCGGTTGATGAATTATTCACCGCCTTCAGAGCTTCAGCATGAATCGCGCGGAACCACGATGGAAGCCCTGTTTGAACAATACAAAAAAGTGCGTGGCTTGTAAGCTTAGCCCAGTACACTCATCCCATAATAAAAAGCTGCGAGGAAAGAAGTAATGTACGAAGAATTCATGGGTACTAAGCCCGTCGCCGAACGAATGAAAGTTGACCTAGACGCATTGTCAGCCTACATGCACGAGCATGTAACTAATTTTAGTGGCGATCTCAGCATTGAACAATTCAAAGGTGGGCAATCCAATCCTACATTCAGACTGACCTCGGGCAATCAGCGTTATGTATTGCGTACCAAGCCCGCGCCAGCAGCCAAGCTACTGCCATCTGCACATGCGATTAATCGCGAATTCCGAGTGATGGATGCGCTGTCTAAAGCTGGTTTCCCCGCACCTAAACAATATGCGTTATGCGAAGATGAATCGGTCATTGGACGCGCTTTCTACATCATGGAATGCGTTGATGGTCGCGTACTCTGGGACCAGTCATTGCCTGGCATGAGCAATGAACAACGAGCCGCTCACTATGACGAGATGAATCGAGTCATCGCTCAACTGCATACCTTAGATTACAAAAAACTGGACCTGGAAAGTTTTGGTAAACCCGGCAATTATTTTGGACGTCAGATCGATCGCTGGATACGTCAATATAAAGCAGCAGAAACCGAACACATTCCCGAGATGGAGCACTTAATCGAGTGGCTACCAAAAAATATTCCTGCAGGTGAGATCACCACCATTGTTCACGGCGACTATCGTCTCGATAATATGATTTTTCACCCGACCGAGCCGCGCATACTTGCCGTGCTTGATTGGGAATTGTCGACACTGGGACATCCACTTGCTGATTTTTCTTATCACTGCATGAGTTGGCATGTCGAACCCGATTTATTCCGCGGCATCGGCGGCCTTGATCTGAAATCGCTCGGCATACCGAGCCGAGATGACTACATCGCACGTTATAGCGAGCGAACAGGCATTAGCATCAACAAAGATGATTTCCGTTTTTACCTGGCTTACAACATGTTTCGCATGGCAGGTATTTTGCAAGGCATCATGAAACGCTATCAAGATGGCACGGCTAGCAGTGAGCAAGCGCTGAAAAGCGGGCAAGCCGCCAAACCAATGGCAATCATGGGCTGGCAGTACGCATCGGGACAAAAAACTCTCTAATCATTCATAATTCACCCACAATAACAATCGAGGACACCTTATGGATTTCGAATACTCCCCACGCTGCATGGAGCTGCGCGAAAAATTGAACCAGTTTATGGATGAATTTATTTATCCAAACGAGCGCACATACAAAGACGAAGTCGATCGTAACGGTCGCGAGAAAGGTAATCGCTGGATCCCCACCAAGATTGTTGAAGAATTAAAACCGATTGCTCGTGAACGCGGCTTATGGAATTTGTTCCTGCCAAAATCGCATCGCGCACCTGAAGGTTTATCGAATCTCGATTACGCGCCTTTGTGCGAAATCATGGGCCGTATTACGTGGGCACCTGAAGTTTTCAATTGCTCCGCACCGGATACCGGCAACATGGAAACCATCGAGCGCTATGGTTCAGAAGAGCATAAAAAACAATGGCTAGAGCCTCTGCTGCGCGGTGAAATCCGTTCAGCATTCGCCATGACTGAGCCCGATGTTGCTTCCTCTGACGCGACTAATATCGCTACCCGTATTGAGCGTGTCGGTAATGAGTATGTCATCAATGGCACAAAATGGTGGACCTCAGGCGCAGGTGATCCCCGCTGCAAGATTTATATCTTGATGGGTAAGACTGATGGTGATGCACCACGTCACTCGCAACAATCGATGATCTTGGTTCCTGCTGATACCAAAGGCGTGACTGTTGTTCGTCCGCTGTCTGTATTTGGTTACGATGATGCGCCACATGGTCACTGCGAAGTTAAATTTGAGAACGTGCGTGTACCTGCGTCGAATATATTGTTAGGTGAAGGCCGTGGTTTTGAAATTGCGCAAGGCCGTCTTGGACCGGGTCGTATTCACCACTGCATGCGCGCTATTGGTACTGCAGAACGCGCTCTGGAACTCATGTGCAAGCGTATTGATTCACGTGTAGCGTTTGGTAAAAAAGTATCTGAGCAGGGTGTCTGGCGTGAGCGTATCGCTGAGTCACGCATCATGATTGATAGTGCTCGCTTGTTAGTGTTAAAAGCAGCCTACATGATGGATACCGTTGGTAATAAAGTCGCGAAGAGCGAAATCGCTATGATTAAAGTTCTCGCACCAGTCATGGCACAACAAATCATCGACTGGTCTATCCAGGCGCATGGCGGTGGCGGTGTGTCGGACGATTTCGCTGTAGCTCAACTGTGGGCGCATAACCGTACCCTGCGTATTGCTGACGGTCCGGATGAAGTGCACCGTAATGCTATCGCTAAAATTGAATTGTCGAAGTACGCTAGCCTGCCAGGTGAGACACTTGACCTTCCAATCGCAAGCGCTCTTCAACTTCTTGCCCCTCTCAATCAGCAACCAGCTTCTGTTGGACAGAGATCCCCACGGCAACGTCCAAGTTTCCAAAATCGATACAGAAAAACTGCTTATTTTGTTGCTTCAAGCTGAGCTCAGGAATAGAACTCAAGACGGCGTTTACAAAGGTCACTTCCAGCCTCAAAGTCACTTTTTTGGCTATGAGGGGAGATGCGCTCTGCCTTCAAACTTCGACGCTTAG
>JBEDHZ010000009.1:0-18228 GCA_041173845.1 Pseudomonadota bacterium | reverse complement strand
AGCAGCACCAGCAGAAGCAGCCGCTCCTGCGGTGCTACCAAACAAGGGTGATACAGCATGGATGATCGTAGCGACGCTACTCGTCATCATGATGTCTATCCCTGGTCTGGCCTTGTTTTACGGCGGCTTAGTTCGCTCGAAAAACATGTTGTCAGTGCTGATGCAAGTGATGATGATTTTCAGCCTTGTTACCGTACTCTGGTTTATCTATGGTTACTCGCTGGCGTTCACTGAAGGAGGTAGTTTCTTTGGCTCCTTTGATCGTCTGTTTATGAAAGGTATGACACCGGATTCAGCGGGTGCCACTTTCAGTAAAGGCGTTGTGATCCCAGAGATGATCTTTGCTTGTTTCCAAGCGACGTTTGCAGCGATTACCTGCGGTTTGATCGTCGGTGCCTTTGCCGAACGTATTAAGTTCGCTGCAGTTATGTTGTTTATCGTGATCTGGTTCACATTCTCATACGTGCCTATCGCACACATGGTTTGGTTCTGGCCTGGTCCTGACGCATTCGTGGACGCTGCTGCTGCTGAAAAAGCGACTGCTGCATCAGGATGGTTGTTCCAGAAAGGCGCGCTCGACTTTGCTGGCGGCACCGTGGTTCACATCAATGCTGCGGTGGCAGGTTTAGTTGGCGCCATCATGGTTGGCAAACGTATCGGCCTGGGTCGTGAAGCTATGGCACCTCATTCGTTGACACTGACGATGGTGGGCGCATCCCTGTTGTGGGTGGGCTGGTTTGGCTTCAATGCAGGTTCAGCGCTCGAAGCCAATGGTTCAGCGTCACTCGCGTTTGCTAACACCTTACTCGCTACAGCTGGTGCAGTCATGTCATGGACTTTTGCTGAGTGGATCTTAAAAGGCAAGCCTTCCATGCTGGGTGCAGCTTCAGGTGCCGTCGCAGGTTTGGTTGCGATCACTCCAGCGGCTGGATTTGTTGGTCTGATGGGTGGTCTGATCATTGGTCTGTTGGCTGGTGTGACTTGCTTGTGGGGCGTCAACAGCTTGAAGCGCATGCTCGGTGCTGATGATTCGCTGGATGTATTCGGCGTACACGGTGTGGGCGGCATTTTGGGCGCGATCCTGACAGGTGTGTTTGCTGCGCCATCACTGGGTGGTACAGGCATTTATGACTACGTCGCGAATGCGGTTGCGCCGGAGTACTCAATAAGCGGACAAGTTTGGATTCAGTTCCAAGCAGTGCTGACGACGATTATCTGGTCAGGTATTGTGGCTTTCATTGCCTACAAGATTACTGACATGGTCGTAGGTCTGCGTGTCACCGAAGAGGAAGAGCGTGAAGGTCTGGACATCAGCAGTCATGGTGAAACGGCCTACCATTCCTAAGATGGATTAGTCTCCTCTGCAGCACCGGCTCAAGGCATCGAGCCACAGACGCCTCCCACGGGAGGCGTTTTTTTATGCGCGGCGATATCAAAAAGAATAGCAAATGAGGGGATGGCTTTGAAAATCCAGTCTTTGTCCCCATTTGTTTCCGTGTAAAGCTTAAGGGCAGTCGCTAGCGATGTCCGTTAGAATCTGCCCCTTGGCTTACGCTTCATTGATTCTCTGGAAGGTCTTGCATGGTTCCCCATCTCGTCACGGCTCTGAATGGCCCGTTACTCGAGCTCGAAAAAAAAATTCTGGCTGCCACTCCCGCCATAGAGCGCTGGTTCAGGCTTGAATGGCAGGAGCACACCCCGCCCTTTTATTGCTCCGTTGATTTGCGCAACTCAGGCTTTAAACTCGCGCCTGTCGATACCAATCTTTTCCCCGGTGGATTTAACAATCTAGCTCCTGAAATGCTGCCGCTGGCTGTACAAGCGGCGATGGCCGCCATCGACAAATACTGTCCGGATGCAAAGAATCTTTTATTGATTCCCGAGCGGCATACGCGCAATACGTTTTATTTACAGAACGTCGCTCGACTTATGCAGATATTTCGCCAGACCGGTTTGAATGTGCGTTTAGGAAGTTTGTCAGACGAGGTAAAAGCTCCGGTCGATATTGAACTCCCCGATGGCAACACACTCACTTTGGAGCCTTTAGAGCGTTCAAGTAATGGTCGTCGGCTGGGCCTTAAAAATTTCGACCCATGCACGATCTTGCTCAACAATGATTTGTCAGCAGGTATCCCAGGGATTCTCGAAGATCTGCATGAACAAACGCTGCTGCCGCCGCTGCACGCAGGTTGGGCCGTCAGACGCAAAACCAATCACTTTGCTGCGTATGATGAAGTGGTCAAAAAATTTGCCAAGTTGATCGATGTGGATCAATGGATGTTGAATCCGTATTTTGCTAAATGTACAGGTATCAACTTTCAAGAGCGTGAAGGTGAAGAGTGCCTGGCGACCAATGTCGATGCACTTTTAACCAAGATACGTAAAAAATACAAAGAGTACGGCATCAAAGAAACGCCATTCGTGATCGTTAAAGCCGATGCGGGAACCTACGGCATGGGCATTATGACCGTGCGTGATGCGAGTGAAGTGCGTGACTTAAATCGCAAGCAGCGCAACAAAATGTCAGTAGTCAAAGAAGGCTTAGAAGTATCGGATGTGATTTTGCAAGAAGGTGTACATACCTTTGAACACATTAATGATGCAGTCGCTGAGCCTGTCGTCTACATGATGGATCGTTATGTTGTTGGCGGTTTTTATCGCGTGCATGCCGAGCGTGGTGTTGATGAAAATTTAAATGCGCCTGGTGCTCACTTTGTGCCATTGGCATTTGCACAGCAGCACGCCTTGCCCGATCTGGCAGCCAAACCAGGTACCGCCGCGCCGAATCGTTTTTATATGTACGGAGTGGTAGCTCGGCTTGCGTTGCTGGCAGCATCACTCGAGTTAGAAAAAACTGATCCTAATCCTGAAGTGTATTGAGTCCTCATGAAAATCGCTTTCGCTGCTGATCCACTGGATAGTTTCAAGATCGTCAAAGATTCTACGTTTGCGATGATGACTGAGGCGGCAAGTCGTGGGCATGAGTTATATGCTTTTGGTCATGGCGATTTAATGTTTGATGGTCATGAAGTTAAAGCGGGTGTATCGCAGATCACTCTCACTGGAAAAGCAGACGATTGGTATCAGCAGCAAGCACCGGTGTTGAGGTCGCTAAACGACTTCGATGCGGTGGTAGAACGTACCGATCCTCCATTTGATATGGAGTATGTCTACGCGACCTATATGTTGGAGCGCGCAGAGACGAACGGAGCTCGCGTGTTTAATCGGCCGAGCGCAATTCGTAGCCATAACGAAAAATTCGCGATCACAGGCTTTACGCAATTCATCGCGCCTACGCTAGTTACTAGCGATATGGCACGTATTCGTGCGTTTCATGAACAACACAAAGACATCATCCTTAAGCCGTTGGATGGCATGGGTGGCGCAGGAATATTGCGCATAACTACCGATGGATTGAATCTTGGGTCAGCGATAGAAATGCTGACGCATGATGGCAAACGCACCATCATGGCTCAGCGTTACATACCTGAAATCGTTAAAGGTGATCGTCGTGTACTGGTGATCGGCGGCAAAGTGGTCCCGTACTGCTTGGCGCGAGTTCCTCAAGCAGGTGAAGTGCGCGGCAATTTGGCCGCGGGCGGTTTGGGTGTGGCGATGCCGATCTCCGAACGAGAGCGCGAAATTGCCGAAACTCTCGGTCCGATTTTGTTCGAACGAGGCTTGTTGCTGGTAGGATTGGATGTCATTGGTAACTACCTGACTGAAATCAACGTGACTAGCCCGACGTGTTTTCAGGAAATCACGCAGCAGACAGGCTTTAACGTGGCCGGAATGTTTATCGATGCCCTAGAACAGGCAATCGGATAAACCTTGCTGATAGCCGCATTTTTTTGACAGACTTCACAACCCCATGGTTGGCATACTTTTAATTACGCACGCACCGCTTGGCCGCGCTTTCATTGAGGCAGTCACGCATGTTTACAAAGATCCTCCTGAAAAGTTAGAGGCATTAGATGTGATCGCTGATCAAGACCCGGGCGAAGTTCGCCGTCTTGCGAGTGAAGCGATTGCTCGAATCAACGATGGCTCCGGTGTGTTGGTGTTAACGGACATGCTTGGTGCCACGCCAGCGAATTGCACGCAATCGTTGTGCGTGCCGGGCGAAGTTGAAGTCATTGCCGGAGTCAGTCTTCCTATGCTGTTACGTGCCATTGGTTATCGCAATAACACACTAGAAACGTTGATAGAAATGGCTTTGACGGGTGGGCAAAAAGGTGTTTGTCGCGTAGCTGCGAAAGTTTAATTCGCTACTTAACGCCGAGTGATTCACATAAAAAAGAAAATTAAAAATGATTAGTCGAGACATAGAAATCATCAACAAATTAGGGCTGCATGCGCGTGCTTCAGCCAAGCTAACGCAATTGGCTGCAAAGTTTCAGTGTGAAGTTTGGATGACGCGCGAACGTAAGCGCGTAAATGCGAAATCCATCATGGGTGTGATGATGCTTGCGGCGGGCAAAGGGTCTACGGTGACCTTGGAGACCGAGGGTGTTGATGAGCAAGAAGCGATGGATGCACTGGTGCAGTTAATCGAAGCACGCTTTGGCGAAAGCGAATAGAGAGATTTTCGGAACCATCACGAATGGCATCATTTACTCTTCATGGAATTCCTGTATCACGCGGCATCGCGATTGGTCGGGCGCATCTGCTGCGACCCGCCGCGCGTGACGTCAAACATTATTTAATTTCAGAAGACAAAGTCGAAGCCGAAGTCGCACGTTTGACAGATGCGATTGCGGCAGTCAATCGTGAGTTGCAAACCGTTCGCCGTGATCTTCCGGCAGATGCGCCATCGGAACTCGCCGCCTTCATTGATGTGCATGCGCTTATTTTGGCGGATCCTATTGTGGCCGCTGAGCCATTAAAAATTATCCGTAATCGTCACTACAATGCTGAGTGGGCTTTGCTTACTCAAATCGATGAGCTTTCAGCGCAGTTCGATGAAATTGAAGATGCCTACCTACGCGAGCGCAAGAACGATATCCGTCAGGTCGGTGAACGCGTATTAAAATTCTTAACAGGCACCGCATCGACTTTTCCGACCAGTTCCGATCCTCATGAAGAACTGCCGCAAATGATTGTCGTGGCTCACGATATATCACCGGCGGACATGTTGCAGTTTCGTGATCGTGCTTTCGTTGGTTTTGTGACTGATTTGGGTGGTCAAAATTCACACACCGCTATCGTTGCGCGTAGCCTCGACATACCCGCTGTGGTGGGTATGTCTACTGCATCGACATTAATCAGTGAAGATGATTGGATCATCATTGATGGTGACGCAGGCATCGTTATTGTTGATCCTGCGCCTATCGTACTCGAGCAGTATCGCGAAGTTCAGAGCCAGCTGCTACGCGAGCGTAAGAAGCTAGGTAAATTAAAAAAGACGCCTGCGGTTACCAAAGATGGCACACGCATACATTTGTTAGCCAATATTGAATTGCCTGAAGATTGCGCTCCAGCTATTGAAGCAGGTGCAGTTGGCGTTGGATTATTTCGTTCTGAATTTTTATTCATGGGGCGGACCGGAGGAGCGAACCGGTTGCCGACGGAGGATGAGCAGTTTGAATCCTATCGTAAGGCTGTCGTCGCCATGAAAGGTCGGCCAGTCACGATTCGTACGCTGGACGTGGGCGCTGATAAGCCGCTCGATAAAGATGAAGAAACGGCATTAAATCCCGCACTAGGTTTGCGTGCTATTCGTTATTGCTTAGCTGAGCCGCAAATGTTTTTGACCCAACTCAGAGCGATATTGCGAGCCTCTGCGTATGGCCCGATTAATCTGTTAATTCCCATGCTGGCGCATGCTTTTGAGATCGATCAGAGCTTGATGTTCATCGAGCAGGCAAAACAGCAACTGCGCGACGCAAAGAAAAAATTTGATCCCAACATTCCAGTGGGGGCGATGATTGAAATTCCTGCTGCGGCGCTAACGCTGCCCTTGTTTATCAAGCGGCTGAATTTTCTTTCCATCGGTACCAATGATCTCATTCAATACACCTTAGCGATTGATCGCGTCGATCATGAAGTCGCGCACCTGTATAACCCCTTGCATCCAGCGATTTTGTATTTGCTACACACGACGATCGCCGCTGGTGCCAAAGCAGGCATTCCGGTTGCAGTTTGTGGTGAGGTGGCGGGCGACACTAAGCTCACGCGCTTATTGTTAGGCATGGGCTTGCGCGAATTTTCTATGCATCCTGCGCAGCTGTTGTCCGTCAAGCAGGAGATTTTGAACTGCGATCTGGATCAGATCGAGTCGCAAGTGAAGAAAATCCTCAAAACCTTTGATTCCGCGGCGATCGCCGAAGGCGTTGAGCGTCTCCGAACCCTTTAGCAGCAGCGTCAGCCAGGGCGTTTGACGCTGAGCGCTGACTTCGTTATCCTTGCATACATCGCGCCGATTTGACCTTAGCTTGCGGGCGCGCGGGAAACCCCCGGACAAATACGGCTAAAGCGAGCTTGAATCGACGTACCGAATTCAGCCCGATAAGCCAAGTGCTATCGGGCTTTTTTGTTTTATGCGGCATGTTTTGTTTAGGATTTTAGAAGCGACATGTTGACTCTTTGTTTAATTAATTTATGCGATCAATAGGCGTAGTCACACCGCAGTCTATGCATTTTGCCGAGCCACTGGCTTTGCAGAGCGGCGCGCTGCTGACGGATTACACCTTGGTTTATGAAACCTATGGTGAATTGAACGCAGAGAAATCCAATGCGGTCTTGGTTTGCCATGCGCTGAACGCTTCGCATCACGTAGCGGGTGTGTATGAAGGACAACCTAAGAATGTGGGTTGGTGGGACAACATGGTCGGCCCTGGAAAGCCATTAGATACCGATCGATTTTTTGTAATTGGCGTGAATAATCCGGGATCGTGTTTTGGCTCTACGGGACCCATGCACACCAACCCGGCGACCGGTAAACCCTATGGTGCGTCGTTCCCTGTCGTGACGGTCGAGGATTGGGTGCATGCTCAAGCGCGTTTGGCCGATGCATTAGGTATACGTCAGTTTGCAGCGGTGATGGGTGGATCCTTAGGAGGCATGCAAGCACTGTCATGGAGCATGCTCTATCCGGATCGAATAGCGAATTGCTTAGTGATTGCCTCCACGCCAAAACTCAGCGCACAAAACATTGCGTTTAATGATGTGGCGCGACAAGCCATACTCACCGATCCCGATTTTCACGATGGTGATTACTACGCTCATGGTGTTGTGCCGCGTAATGGTTTACGCGTTGCGCGCATGATTGGTCACATCACCTATTTGTCTGATGACGATATGGCCGAAAAATTTGGTCGTGACTTGCGCGGTACAGATTATCAGTTCGGTTACGGTGTTGATTTTGAAATCGAATCGTATCTGCGCTACCAGGGCGATAAATTTTCTGAATATTTTGACGCTAATACGTACTTGCTGATTACCAAAGCGCTCGATTATTTTGATCCTGCGCGCGCCTTCAATGGCGATCTCGCCGCGGCACTCGCCAACACGCAAGCTGAATTTTTATTGGTATCGTTCACTACCGATTGGCGTTTTGCGCCCGAGCGTAGTCGCGAAATGGTGCAAGCCTTAGTTCGAAACGATCGACGCCTGACCTATGCCGAAATTGACGCGCCGCATGGGCATGATGCTTTTTTACTGGATGATCCCCGTTATATGAATGTCGTGGGTGCTTATTATGAAAAAATCTGGGGCCGCATTACAGGGCTTCAGAGCGAGTCACACAGGAAGGCTGCATGATTACCGAGCGCTTCGCAGGTTTGCGCGCTGATCTGGCGTTTATTGCGCACTGGGTCGCTCCGGGTTCGCGCGTGCTTGATCTGGGTTGTGGCGATGGCGCGATGATGGAATATCTGCAAGTTGATAAACACTGTAGCGGCTATGGTGTTGAGATTGATGATGCGCCGATTCCTCGCTGTGTCCAACGTGGAGTGTCAGTGATTCAGCAAGATATCGAAAGTGGGTTAGCGATGTTTTCTGATGCGGCATTTGATACTGTTTTATGTCTTTCCGCTTTGCAGATGATGAAAAATGTCGAAGGCGTGTTGCGCGACATTACGCGGGTAGGGCAAGAGGCCATAGTCTCGTTTCCAAACTTCGCACATTGGCCGCATCGAATCGCCTTATTGAGCGGTCGTATGCCCGTATCAGATAGTTTGCCTTATGCGTGGTATGACACGCCTAATCTTCGCTGCGCCACGATCAGTGATTTTGAAGAATTGGCCGATGAGGTTGGTTTAAATGTACTGGAGTGTGTTGCATTAAAAGACGATGGCACGCCGGTTACCTTCATGCCGAATTGGCGTGGTAGTTTGGCCGTATTTCGTCTGCGTAAAAAATAAATTTTTTCACTTCGAATGATGGCATGAGCCAACCTGTAGCCGCGACTAATACTAAAGTGACTGGTTGGCGCCATTACTTCAATCGGCGCATGATGATCTGCGTGATGTTTGGCTTTACGTCGGGCTTGCCGCTATTCATTTTGTATAACCTGTTGTCCGCTTGGTTGAAAGCAGAGCAAGTTGATCTCAAAGCGATAGGTTTGTTTGCGTTAGTTGGATTTCCCTATACGTGGAAATTTCTGTGGTCGCCATTAATGGATAGATTTCATTTTCCTTTATTTGGTCGTCGTCGCGGATGGATGTTTTTTTCTCAGGTGGCGTTGTTAGTTGCCATCGCCAGCATGGGCTTTTTCTCGCCTCTCACCGATTTGCCGGCGATTGTTTTTCTTGCCGGAGTGATTGCGTTTCTCTCGGCCAGCCAAGACATCGTCATTGATGCCTATCGTCGAGAATTATTATCAGATGATGAGCAAGGATCGGGTACGGCACTTTTTGTGAATGCCTACAAAATGTCGACCTTAGTGCCAGGATCGCTGTCGTTGATTTTGTCGGACTTTGTGAGTTGGCAGATCGTCTTTTATATCACCGCGCTTTTTATGCTGCCAGGCGTGATAACCACCTTAGTCATTCGTGAGCCCGCTATCTACGGAGAGCCACCACGCTCATTGCGCGAAGCGGTCGTTGAGCCTTTCAAAGAATTTATTCATCGCAGTGGTTGGTCGCATGCGTTATGGATACTCGCATTTATATTTTTATATAAGCTCGGTGACTCAATGGCGACTGCATTAGCTACGCCTTTCTATATAGAGCTAGGATTTACTCGAACTACGATCGGTTTAGTCGCGAAAAATGCGGGCTTATGGGCGAGTTTGGCAGGCGGCATTTTGGGCGCTGTGTGGTTAGAAAAAACCGGCGTTAATCGTGGCTTGTGGATATTTGGTGTTCTGCAGGCGGTTGCCATACTCGGCTTTGCATTGCTTGCGCAAACCAGCGTCGCCACACCCGGTGTTGAGCCCAGTACCTTAATGCTAGGTTTGGTGATCGGTTTAGAAGCCTTCGCTGTGGGCTTGGGTACCGCTGCCTTCACTGCGTTCATCGCCACGACAACGGATCAACGCTACACCGCAACACAATTTGCTTTGTTCACCAGCTTGGCCGCCGTACCGCGCACTTTTTTTAATGCACTCACGGGCTTTATTGTTGCGCAAACTGGGTGGTTTATTTTCTTCTTAATCTGTTTTGCCTTAGCCTTACCTGGCATGTTGCTGTTGCCGAAAATCGCACCATGGAATCCGGCAGCAGAACCGGAAAGTCATTGATTAGCTTGACTGATTGTTTTACTGAGTGTGGCAATCAGCTAGATGCACCACTCGCACTCGATAGGTAAGCCTTAGCGCATGCTGAATTTTCTCTGGCTAGGATTTTTTTTGGTTGCTACGGCTAGTGCGCTGTGGCGATTGCTAGTCATAGGCGATGTCAGTGTGTTTGCGTCTATGGTCGAGAGCTTATTCGCAATGGCAAAGCTTTCGGTCGATGTCATGATTTTGTTGTTCGGCACGCTCACCTTATGGCTGGGTTTTTTGCGCATCGCAGAACGTGCTGGCTTAGTAGGCTCGCTCGCGTGTCTACTCTCGCCCTTGTTTACCCGCTTACTTCCCGGCGTGCCTGTAGGTCACCCTGCCCTCGGTTTAATCACCATGAATTTTACGGCGAATGCGCTCGGCTTAGATAACGCCGCGACACCCATTGGTTTAAAAGCCATGCGCGAATTGCAGTCGCTTAATCCTGATCCTGTTGTAGCCAGCGATGCGCAAATTATGTTTTTGGTTTTGAACGCATCGTCACTGACCTTGCTGCCGGTGTCGATTTTTATGTATCGCGCGCAGCAAGGGGCGCCCGATCCTACGCTCGTATTTTTACCGATATTGCTCGCCACAACAGCATCCACGCTGACGGGTTTTTTTGCCGTGGCTTTCGCTCAGCGATTGAAGTTGCTTGATCCGATTGTATTGCGGTTTTTGCTGGTCGCAGGTTTGCTGCTGGGCGTGACGATAGCAGTGTTGGCTAGCTTATCTTCAGCCGCGCTAGCAGCCTTATCGTCGGTGTTGGGTAACGCCGTGCTGTTTGGATTGATTGTGGCATTTTTATTAGTCGGTGTTTGGCGGCGTGTTCCTGTGTACGAAGCCTTTGTTGAAGGTGCGCGTGAAGGATTTGAAGTCGCAAAAAATTTACTGCCGTATTTAGTGGCGATGCTGTGTGCAGTAGGCGTATTACGCGCTTCTGGCGCGTTAGATTTTTTGCTGCAAATAATTCGTGTGGGTGTGGAAAATCTCAGTTGGGATCAGCGCTTTGTCGATGCCCTGCCCACGGCTTTAGTCAAACCATTTTCGGGAAGCGCAGCGCGCGCGATGTTAATTGAAACCATGAGTTCGCAGGGTGTTGATAGTTTTCCTGCGTTACTTGCTGCGACGGTACAAGGCAGCACGGAAACGACGTTTTATGTATTAGCCGTGTATTTCGGCGCGGTGGGTATTCAGCGAGCACGACATGCTGTGGCATGCGCTTTACTCGCTGATTTAGCGGGAGTGCTAGCGTCGATTGCTGTTTGTTATTGGTTTTTCGGCTAAAAATTACGCTGGCCAGTCGTAGTTAATGATCAGCGGCGAATGATCTGAGAAGCGTTCATCTTTGTACACCGACGCACTTTTCGACGTGGCAGCAATCGTCGGTGTCGCAATCTGATAATCAATCCGCCAACCTACATTATTCGCCCACGCTTGTCCGCGGTTGCTCCACCAAGTGTAAGCCTCAGCGGTAGTATCAGGGTGCAGTAGACGATACACATCACGCCAATCGGCCTTATCGAGCACGTCGCTCATCCACTGCCGTTCTTCTGGCAAAAAGCCGGAATTCTTTTGATTGCTTTTCCAATTCTTCAGATCGATTTCTTTGTGTGCGATATTCCAATCACCGCAGATAACCACTTCGCGGCCTGATTTTCTTAGCGATAGTAGATGCGGCATAAAAGCATCCATGAAACGAAATTTGGCTTGTTGTCGATCATCGCTAGACGAACCGGACGGGCAGTAGAGTGATATCACCGTTAACTTTTCAAAGTCGACTTGCACACAGCGCCCCTCGGCATCAAATTCTGCATTGCCAAAGCCCGTGGTTACCGATAAGGGTTTTTCGCGCGAATAAACACCGGTCCCTGAATATCCTTTTTTTTCGGCGTAATGAAAGTGACCGTGATATCCCGCTGGCGCTAAAAAGTCGGGTGACATATCAGCGTGCTGAGCTTTCAGCTCTTGCACGCAAACGAAATCAGCTTGCTGTTTATGCATCCATTCGAAAAAATTCTTTTTGGCGGCGGAGCGTATACCGTTGAGATTGGCTGAAATTATTTTCATAATGAATAAGAGCGAAAAGAAATTGCTAAGCAGAATGCGCGCAAGCATAACCGATTCGGACGCGAGTCTCTTGGGCGGTAAAATAGCGACTTTAGGAACAGAGCCAAGGTGACTAAGTGAATAAGCTGCGCCATGAATTTATCGAATTTTCCGTTACGGCGGGCGTATTGCGCTTCGGCGAGTTTGTCACCAAGGCCGGTCGCCTCTCGCCTTATTTTTTTAATGCCGGATTATTCAATGATGGCGAACGCCTGGGTAAGTTGGCTGAATTTTATGCGCAAACCTTATTAGATTCTGGCGTTGAATTTGACATGCTGTTTGGGCCCGCTTACAAGGGCATCACACTGGCATCCGCCACCGCCGTTGCGCTGGCTGCGAAAGGCCGCAATGTGCCATTTGCCTATAACCGCAAGGAAGCCAAAGACCATGGTGAAGGCGGCACCATCGTTGGCGCCAAGCTGAGTGGTCGCGTTGTCATTATTGATGATGTGATTTCTGCGGGCACTTCAGTGCGCGAATCGGTAGATCTCATACGTGCGCAGAACGCGACTCCGTGTGCCGTATTAATTGCGCTAGATAGAATGGAAAAAAGTGGCGCAGAAGGTGCGCTATCGAATTTATCAGCAGTGCAGGAAGTTGAGCAAAACTTTGGTATGCCTGTGCTACCTATCGCGAACCTGAATGATTTATTTGCCTATCTTTCAGGCCCAGGCGCAAGTGCAGAACTCACCGCATTCCGTACTGCAGTGGCGACGTATCGCGAAAGGTACGGTGTCGCCTGACTCTGTCTTGCCTAACTGAGCATTTGAAGAAAAATTAGGCCAAGAATGGCGCACTAAATCAATCCAAAGCGCTAGGTGAAATCGTCTTCGCGTTGATTACGAATGGCTAGGATCGTAATGTTCTTTGCGTCATCTATCTCGAACAGGGCCACGTAGCCGCCACCACCGAATGAGATAACAAGCTCGCGAATAAAAGGGTTGTCGTGCGATGCCTTGCGACATGACCAAGGAAAATCGGCTAAGAGTTCCATACTTTTTGAGATGGCTTTGCGTGCACGTTTTGCCGCAGCCAAGTCTCGCTCGGCGAGAAAACTAAAAAGTCTTTTCAGATCTTCGCGGGCGCCACGTGTGTAGCGAACCTGAAAAATCATTACCGACTGCGTTGAGAGTCAATGATCTGATCAAGTTCAGTGAGTACCTCGTCGGTGCTGAAGTACTCGCCAGAGTGTCTGGCCTCTGCTGCGGCAGCTAATCCCCGCTCGATGAAAGTGCGTTGCAAGTTGCGGCGCTGTACTTGATAGCGAATGGAATGCTCGACGAAACTCGACAGGCTCTCCTCTGACTCAAGCACCTTTTCTGCTGCCTCCCTCAAGCTTGGGTCTACTCGTACTGAGGGAAAATTGGATGATTTCATGCTGGCGCCTCACGCATTGCAATTACGATGCATTATGCGCTGGGTTAGCAGACCTGGCAAGGAGGTCATAACAAGCTTGGAGATCTTGTCGTGCCTTACTGGTATGGCTTGAACAGATTTCTCTGGATAGAATTGCAGCACAGAACTCTCACCATTCCGTACAGCAGTGGCGACGTATCGCCACCGCTATGGAGTGAGTTAATCAGCGTGCGATAAAAATATCGTACTTCACATAGGCATCATTTTTAGCGCGCTTCAGTTCAACCATTTTTCCCACGCCTTGGATTTGATTCATCCAATTGTATTTTTCGGCTGAGGTTTGGAACTGGGGTGTAGTAATGAAATATGGCATGCCTTTTTCATTCAACACTTCGCCGCGTGCGAGAGCTTCACCGGCTTCTTTTGAGCCGACCACCACACCGCCATAGGTCATATAGATTTGTGCGCCGTCATCGGTTTCAATAGTCAAGCGCACATCCAAACGCAACGCACCTGATGGTGTGGTGCGTATCCAGTCGCCACCTGGTGCGATAATTTTTCCTGAGATGCGCGGACCTTTTACCCAGCCGCCGGGAAGAATATTAACGACAGTCAGGGCGCTATCGATCGCTTTGCGTTCAGTCGGAATATAGACCGTCATTAAGTATTCGGTACTGATCTGCGACGTTTGTGCCTGGGCGTTAGTTACAACGCCAGTAAAGCTCAAAGCCAAAAGTAACAGCGCATAAATTTTTTTCATTTTTATTCTCGGTGTGTAAAAGTAGGAGAGCTGATTGGTATCAGCCTAATTTTTGCTTCAGCAGTTCAGTTAATTGCGCAGGGTTAGCTTTGCCTTTGCTGGCTTTCATCGCCTGACCAATCAGTGCATTGAATGCTTTTTCTTTGCCGGCTCTAAATTCTTCAACGGATTTGGCATTCGCTGCGAGTACTTCATCAATAATTTTTTCTAACGCGCCGCTATCCGAAATTTGTTTTAAGCCTTTGGATTCAATTAAATCATCTGCCAACGTCGCTGAATCAGAGCGTGCTTCCCACATGCCGGCAAAAACTTCTTTGGCGATTTTGTTAGAGATGGTTCCATCAGCGATGCGCTTGAGCAGCAATGCGAGTTGCGCTGCACTCACAGGCGAATGGGCAATATCGATCCCTTCGCGATTCAGCGTGGAGGACACATCGCCCATCAACCAGTTAGCGGCAGGTTTGGCTTGCTCACGACCTGCAGTGGACACCACTGACTCAAAATAAATAGCCATCGCTTTTGATTGCGTCAGCACCATGGCGTCATACTCGGATAGTTGATAGTCGCGCACAAAACGCTCGCGCATCGCGCCCGGCAACTCAGGAAGTGAGGCTTTGACACGTGCGATCCAGTCGGCCGCAATCACTAATGGTGGAAGATCGGGATCAGGAAAATAGCGATAGTCCATCGCATCTTCTTTGCTGCGCATGGAGCGTGTTTCTTTTTTATCCGGATCGTAGAGGCGCGTCTCTTGAGTGATTTTTCCGCCGTCTTCAATCACTTCGATTTGACGGCGCACCTCGTAGTTAATCGCTTCTTCCAAAAAGCGGAACGAGTTCAGATTTTTGATCTCGCAGCGTGTGCCGTATTCTTTTTGGCCGACAGGTCTGACCGATACGTTGGCATCGCAGCGGAACGATCCTTCTTGCATATTGCCATCACAAACACCCAACCACACCACCAATGAGTGCAGCGCTTTCGCATAGGCCGCGGCTTCAGCGGCGCTGCGCATATCAGGCTCAGTCACGATTTCTAGTAGCGGTGTGCCAGCGCGATTGAGATCGATGCCGGTCATGCCGTGATAATCTTCGTGCAAGGATTTTCCTGCATCTTCTTCCAAATGCGCGCGCGTTAACTGCACCGTTTTAAGTTCCGCTTTACCGTCGATTTCAACAACGAACGATAGCGTGCCTCCTTGAACCACCGGAATTTCAAACTGACTGATCTGATAGCCCTTAGGTAAATCAGGATAAAAATAATTTTTGCGAGCAAAGATAGATTCTGGCGCGATGGTTGCGCCAATCGCTAAACCAAACTGAATTGCACGTTCGACTGCGCCTTTGTTTAATACAGGCAGCACGCCTGGTAATGCAAGATCAACCGGGCAGGCTTGCGTGTTTGGCGCCGCGCCGAAAGCGATAGACGCGCCACTGAAAATTTTGGATTCGGTGGTGAGCTGCGCATGTGTTTCCAGCCCGATCACGACTTCCCATTGCATAACGATTCCTTTAACTCTGTGTGGGCCGTTGCTTGTGCCAATCTGTCGCAAGCTGATACTGATGTGCGATGTTGAGCAATTTAGCTTCGGTAAAATAATTACCAATCAATTGCAGGCCAACGGGGCGGCGCGAATTTTTTTCACCCTGACCAAATCCCACTGGAATCGACATACCAGGCAAGCCAGCTAAGCTAGTAGATAGTGTGTATATGTCAGCTAAATAATTGGCCACCGGATCATTTACTTTCGATCCAAGATCCCATGCAACGGTAGGTGCTACGGGACCCATAATCACATCACATTGTTTGAAAGCTTCTTGAAAATCCTGAGCAATCAAGCGACGAATTTTTTGCGCTTGCAAATAATAGGCGTCGTAATAGCCGTGTGACAGTACGTAAGCGCCAACCAAAATGCGGCGTTTAACTTCGTCGCCAAATCCTTCGGCACGCGTCTTGCGATACATGTCAGATAGATCGGTGTAATTTTTTGCGCGATGGCCGTAACGTACGCCATCAAAACGCGAAAGATTCGATGAGGCTTCAGCCGGTGCGATCACGTAATAGACAGGAATCGCCAGCGACGTTTTTGGAAGTGAAATCTCTACTAAGGTGGCGCCCAGTTTTTCGTATTCTTTCAATGCGGCTTGCACGGCATCAGCCACATCGCTGGCTAGCCCTGCGCCAAAATATTCTTTAGGCACGCCTATCTTCAATCCTTTGATCGAGTCAGCAAGATGACGCGAAAAATCTTCCGGTGCGCGTTCTATCGATGTCGAATCACGCTGATCAAAACTAATCATGGAGTTGAGTAGTAACCCGCAATCTTCGGCAGTCCAGGCCATCGGGCCGCCTTGATCGAGCGACGAAGCAAAGGCAATCATTCCATAGCGAGACACACTGCCATAGGTGGGTTTAATGCCAGTAATTCCGCACAATGCAGCGGGTTGACGTATCGAGCCACCCGTATCGGTACCGGTGGCAGCGGGCGCGAGACCACCGGCGATAGCAGCAGCCGATCCACCCGATGATCCGCCGGGTACGGCCAAGGTGTCCCAGGGATTTTTTACTGCGCCGAAAAATGAATTTTCGTTCGATGAACCCATGGCGAATTCATCACAATTGAGTTTTCCTAGCGTCACCATGCCTGCATTGCGGAACTGTTCCACCACAGTTGCATCAAATGGGCTGATGTAGCCGGAAAGCATTTTGGAACCCGCTGTCGAGGTCCAGTCGCGTGTAACGAAAATATCTTTGTGCGCAATCGGCAGGCCGGTGAGTGCCGTGACATCGCCGCTCGCGATACGAGCGTCAGCGTCTTTGGCTTGCGCCAGAGTGAATTCAGGTTGGACGTTAATGAACGCATTCAGCTCGCTGGCCGCAATGCGCTGCAGATAGAGCTGCGCTAGTTCGACGGCTGAAATTTTTTTGCTTTTCAGCTGCGCGGAAAGTTCTGTCAGTGTGTGCTTATGCATGAACGAATGAGCTGCCGTAAAAATGAGCCGCGCCGCTAGTTTGCGACGGCGGGGAGGGGCTAATCAATGACTTTGGGGACGAGATATAAACCGTCTTGTGTCGCTGGAGCCGGCTTTTGATAGTCATCACGGCGGTTGGGTTCCGTGACTTTGTCTTCGCGCAAGCGAAGCGCAACGTCATCCTTCCAGGCGGCAATCGGATGCGACAATGGAGCGACTCCTGCGGTGTCGACGGCGCGCATTTGCTCGACCAGAGCAAAAATGCTGTTCAACTTGTCGAGTGCATCATCGGCTTGCTGACCATTGAGGTCCAGTTGCGCCAGCTTGGATAGCCGGGCGATATCGTCTAGGGTCAGGGACATGAGGCGGGTCGTCGTTTGATGTGCGGTGTGGGGATTAAAAAATGGGGAACAGCGTCAAGCTCAGCTTTCGGGCAAGAAAGAACGCTAATCATTTCATTTTTTAGCGTTTCTGACAGCCAATTTGCACCGCATTATAAGGTAGAATGTTGGGTTAAAGGCCGCTAACGCGTCCTGCTAAACGGTATCGGCGGCATTGTGCGGTATCGTCGGGCAAACCAACGTTGTTGGCCTCAGTGATTTAGTTCGCACGGCGCCAACAGCGAGCTTCACCTCCCCGGCAGGACAGTGTTTTCGCAGCAGATGGGCAATTTCTCAGCTGGTATTTTCAAATTCCGGCGCATAAGGACACGATTACATGTTTGGATTCCTCCGCAGCTATTTTTCGAACGATCTCGCTATTGATCTGGGTACCGCGAATACCTTGATTTATGTTCGCGGACTGGGGATCGTTCTGGATGAGCCCTCCGTAGTCGCGATTCGCCAGCAAGGCGGTCCCAATGCCAAAAAGAATATTCAGGCCGTCGGTAAAGAAGCCAAGCAGATGTTGGGTAAGGTGCCTGGCAATATCGAAGCGATTCGCCCTATGAAAGACGGCGTGATTGCCGACTTTACCGTGACCGAGCAGATGCTTAAGCAGTTCATCCGCATGGTTCACGATACCAAGCTGTTCAAGCCCTCACCGCGCATCATTATTTGCGTTCCCTGCGGATCGACTCAGGTTGAGCGACGTGCGATTCGTGAGTCGGCGCTGGGTGCCGGAGCTTCCCAGGTATTCCTGATTGAAGAGCCGATGGCCGCTGCCATCGGTGCCGGCCTGCCAGTGTCCGAAGCAACGGGTTCTATGGTGGTGGATATTGGTGGTGGTACCACCGAGGTCGGCATCATTTCGCTGGGCGGCATGGTCTATAAAGGCTCGGTTCGTGTGGGTGGCGATAAATTTGACGAAGCGATTGTCAACTACATCCGCCG
>JBEDHZ010000008.1:0-18401 GCA_041173845.1 Pseudomonadota bacterium | reverse complement strand
CTTTATGTTTTGTTTTTGGTTTGTCCTCTGCCTGGGCACACCCCCAAGATGGCATGTCTCCTGAAGATTTAATGCACCACTACCTGAAGGTATTCAATGAAGAGAATCTTCCTGCGTTGGAGGAGGTGTATCACTACCCGCATGTAAAAATCACCAACGGAAAACTAACGCACATAGAAAATAAAAACACACCTGTGATTGACTTCGAAGGCTTAAAGAAATCTGGCTGGAAATATTCGAAGATAAACTCAATTAAGGTGCTTGCTGAAGGCGCGAATTCGGCATTGGTTGAAATGGTTTTTTCACGTTTCGACAAATCAGATAAAGAATTTTTCCGCTCGACTACCTTTTATGTGCTCACCAAGAACCAAGGCTACTGGCAAATTATCAGCTTGAGCTCAGTTGGCACTGTTGCTGGCGTCAAGTAACTCACGCCTCACAGACTGCAGTAAATCATTTTTTACCCTGAAATCGCCTGCGCAGGGTACGGACCAGAGCTGTCCCTGCTATAATTTTGGGCATTCTTTCCGGTGCCAACCTGCTCCCCCGCTCTATGGGCGACGCCTATTTGCCTCACCTTTTTTGGTCCGCATGCAAAAAAAATTATTTATCAAAACCTTTGGCTGCCAAATGAACGAGTATGACTCGGACAAAATGGCGGACGTATTGAATGTTTCCGAAGGTATCGTCAAGACCGATACACCCGAAGACGCTGACATCATTCTGTTTAATACCTGCTCGGTACGCGAAAAGGCGCAAGAAAAAGTATTTTCGGATTTAGGCCGAGCCCGCGAACTCAAATTAAAAAATCCTAAGTTAGTGATAGGTGTTGGCGGCTGTGTAGCATCGCAAGAAGGTGCCGCCATCATCCGCCGCGCTCCGTATGTCGACGTGGTATTCGGCCCGCAGACATTGCATCGGCTACCCGATTTATTAGAAGCACGTCGTTCAAGCGGTAAAGCACAAATCGACATTAGTTTTCCGGAAATTGAAAAGTTCGATCATCTTCCACCGGCGCGAGTTGAAGGCGCAAGCGCCTTTGTATCGATTATGGAAGGCTGTAGCAAATACTGCAGCTATTGCGTTGTTCCTTACACTCGCGGCGAAGAAGTCTCACGTCGATTTGATGATGTGCTGAAGGAAATAAACCATCTCGTTGAGCAAGGTGTCAAAGAAATTACTTTGTTAGGCCAAAACGTTAATGCCTATCGCGGTGTGATGCCTGACGGTGATATCGCTGATTTTGCTCTATTGATTGAATACATTGCCGAGCTTAAAGGCATCGAGAGGATTCGCTATGTCACTAGCCATCCCAAAGAATTCACACAACGATTAATTGACGTTTACGCTCGAGTACCGAAACTCGTTAGCCATTTATATCTGCCTGCGCAACACGGCTCAGATAAAATTCTCGCTGCTATGAAGCGTGGCTATACCGTACTTGAATACAAATCTATCATTCGGCGACTTCGTGAAGTGCGCCCTGATGTCACGATTTCCTCTGATTTTATCGTTGGCTTCCCCGGCGAAACGGACGCAGATTTTGAAGCATTGATGAAACTAATTGATGATGTAGGTTACGACAATAGTTTTTCGTTTATTTTTAGCCCGCGTCCGGGGACACCAGCTGCCAATCTCAGCGACGACACCCCGCACGAGATCAAACTCGCTCGTCTTCAACGCTTGCAAAAAGTTATTGCGGATAACACGCGAAACTTTTCTGATGCCATGGTGGGTAGCGTACAGCGCGTTTTAGTTGAAGGTCCATCTAAGCGTAGCGCCGAAGAACTGCAGGGTCGCACTGAAAATAATCGCGTCGTGAATTTTGAAGGCGGACCGCAAGCCAGTCGTTTAATTGGTCAGTTCATTGATATTCTCATCACAACCAGCCACCCTTTTTCGTTGCGCGGTGAAGTGGTGGTCAAACAATGAAAAAGGCTAACCCCACGCAGAATTTCACGCCCTCTCCGCTGGATAACACAAAGCTAGCTCACCTTTGTGGTCCGCTCGATGAAAATCTACGGCAAATTGCCGCCGCACTGGATGTGACGTTATTTAGGCGGGGTGAAAAATTTATTGCTGATGGTGATAACGCAGCCGTCGCAGTTGCCATGCTCGAAAAATTTTACGCCAAGGCAGATCAAGCTATTTCAATTGAAGAAGTTCAGCTAGCACTAGTTGAACAAAAAGCAGCCTCTGCTCCAAAGCCAGTGAAATCGTCTACTAAGGCGAATACAGTCGCAGATTCATCAGCAGATATCTCTACCGAAAGTCCGGTACTAAAAACTCGTAAAACTGATTTGCGTGGACGCACACCGCACCAGAGTCAATATCTACGATCAATTATTGAACATGACGTCACCTTTGGCGTTGGTCCTGCTGGTACAGGTAAAACGTATCTCGCCGTAGCCTGTGCAGTCGACGCCCTAGAGCGCGATGCAGTTCGTCGTATTGTTTTAACTCGTCCAGCCGTAGAAGCCGGAGAGCGCTTAGGTTTCTTGCCCGGCGATTTGGCACAAAAGGTGGATCCTTATTTACGCCCTCTGTACGACGCCTTATACGATTTAATGGGTTTTGATCGCACCCAAAAAATGTTTGAAAAACAAGCGATTGAAATTGCACCACTCGCTTACATGCGCGGGCGTACGCTGAATCATGCCTTCATCATTTTGGATGAAGCACAGAACACTACGCCCGAACAAATGAAAATGTTTTTAACGCGCATAGGCTTTGGTAGTAAAGCGGTGGTGACAGGCGACATCACTCAAATCGATTTGCAGCGTGGGCAAAAAAGTGGACTGGTGGATGCCATCGATGTACTGTCGTCGGTACGTGGAATCGCTTTTACTCGCTTCACCAGTGCCGATGTCGTTCGCCATCCACTGGTAGGACGAATTGTCGATGCCTATGATGCGGCTAGCTCTGCCGCCATCACAAACGATGAACGAAAAAAATAAACTCTCGTTATCAGTACAGTTTGCTGATGAACGTCTATCAGACACCATTACTCGGCCACACATTCGGCGCTGGGTCAAAGCTGCCCAACTCGCTCCCGCCGAATTAACTATTCGGTTCGTGAACGAGCAAGAAGGTCGGCTACTCAATCATGACTATCGTGGCAAAGACTACGCCACCAATGTCCTGACTTTTTCTTATAACGAATCTACTGATATCGATGATGACATCGTGCGTGCTGACATTGTGCTTTGCTCCGACGTCGTACTGCGCGAAGCTAAAGAGCAGCATCGCTCAGTTGAATATCACGTAGCGCACTTGATCGTGCATGGCGTGCTGCACGCACAAGGCTACGATCATGAGTCGGATGAAGAGGCGGCCGAAATGGAAAATTTTGAAACAGAAATACTGGCTAAGCTGGGTATCCCAGATCCATACCAAACGGACTAACAAGCCTACCCAGAATTGACTGGGCGAAAGAATATGTCCTATGGATTGATCGCATTTATTTTCAATTTGATAAAAATTTCAGCTTATTTCTCTGAGCACGGAATTTTTTCCGGTATCCTATGCGTTCCTAGACTCTGGCAACTCGCCATATGCAAGACTATCCCCCGGGTAGCTCATCGGCTACCCCACACAAGCCCCATCGATCCCTGTTCGAGCGCTTAACAGCGCTGATTTCTCCCGAACCTGAGAATCGCAGCGAATTACTCGAAGTTCTCCACGATGCTCACGAGCGGAATTTGATCGACGCAGATGCCTTGTCGATGATTGAAGGCGTCTTCCAAGTATCTGATCTGTGTGCCCGCGACATCATGATTCCGCGTTCTCAAATGGACGTCGTCGATATCGCCCGCCCGATCGAAGAATGGATACCCATGGTGCTAAGCACAGCGCACTCTCGCTTTCCGGCGATTGAAGGTGATCGCGACAAAGTGGTTGGTATCTTGTTAGCTAAAGATTTGCTGCGTTATTACGCCCAAGAAGATTTCGATGTGCGCGACATGTTGCGTCCTTCTGTTTTTATCCCCGAATCAAAACCATTGAATGTGTTGCTGCGCGATTTCCGGGCTAACCGAAATCACATCGCCATGGTCGTCGATGAATACGGCGGTATCGCTGGATTAATTACGATTGAAGATGTGCTCGAACAAATCGTCGGCGACATTGAAGATGAATATGATTTCGACGAAGCCGAAGACAATATCCTTGCAGTTAAAGAAGGAGACTTCGGTCCGCGTTGGCGTGTGCGTGCGCTGACTGAACTTGAGCAATTCAATGAAATCTTAGGCACGCAGCTCACCAGCGAAGATGTCGACACCATTGGTGGTTTGGTCGCTAATCATCTGGGACGCATGCCACGCAAAGGTGAAGAGTTCGAAATTAATCATCTGCGCTTTGAAGTATTACGTTCCGATGCGCGACAAGTGCATGTGCTGCTGGTAGAAAAACTTCCGCAGCGTCCGACGGTAGAAACCAGCTAATGCTGGTGCGAATGGTATCGCGCCTCGACTCTGATGTTTTTATTCTCCGCTGATACACCAACCGATCTCAGAACGCCTGAGCTTGAGCATCAGCCTCTCTCCCGTATCTCACTATTGATTTGCTTGATCGCGGGAGCAGTCACCGTTTTCGCGTACGCGCCCTTTGGTTGGTGGCCTGTACAAATCACCACGCTAGCACTACTGATTCATTTTTTTATTCGCGTGTCACGTCCTCGCGATGCATTCTTGCTGGGTTGGGTGTTCTCCAGCGCATTACTCATGGCGGGCACGTATTGGTTAGTCATTAGCCTGCATACCTATGGTGGCTTACCCGCATGGTTGGCCGTTATCGCCATCATGCTGCTCTCATGCAGTCTGGGATTATTGTATGGCTTCGCTCTTTGGGTAGGAGCACGCATTGCTTTGCCACTCAAGCACGCTGGACTCGCTGCGCTAGCTATCGGACCGGCTTGCTGGATGCTGGCTGACTGGATCCGCAATTGGATTTTTACTGGCTTCTCTTGGTTAGCCGTAGGTTATGCGCACACGACTAGTCCACTCTCAGGTTATGCCGCTGTTTTGGGTGTATACGGTATTGGATGGATTTGCACGATCATTGCGGGTTGTATCGCTTGGATGTTTCAAACGGGTTATTTCAATCGCGTAGCGATTGCTTTGATGATCGTTTTAATCGGCATGGGTGGTGCGTTGAAGAGCATCCACTGGACTGAAGCGCATGGGTCCTTGATACGCGTTCGTCTTTTGCAAGGAAATGTTCCGCAACAGATGAAATTTAACGAAGAACATATTGTGCAATCGTTGGCGCTCTATCGCGATATGATCACTGAAGCACCTGCTGATCTGATCGCCACGCCCGAAACAGCTGTGCCTTTGTTATCAACGCAGCTGCCAGAAAATTATCTGGAAAACCTCGCGCATTTTGCGTGGCAAAACAACAGTACGCTGCTGGTTGGCATTCCGTGGTCACCCGGCCCAGGAATCTATCTCAACAGTCTTATCGGCTATTCCTTTGCACAAGCCACGCCGTATCGCTACGATAAACATCACTTAGTACCCTTTGGTGAATTCATACCGCCCGGTGCGCGCTGGTTTGTCGACATGATGCACATACCCCTAGGTGATTTTGGACGCGGGGATGTATACCAAGCACCGATTGATGTACGCGATCAGTGGGTCTTACCGAACATCTGTTACGAAGATTTGTTTGGTGAAGAAATCGCTGCGCAAATTGCCGCCGCCATCGATAGAGGCAGCCCGGAACCCACCTTACTGCTAAATGTTTCGAATATTGCATGGTTTGGTGACAGCATCGCACTACCGCAGCATCTGCAAATATCGCAAATGCGCACTCTGGAAACAGGACGCCCCATGCTGCGAGCCACCAATACGGGTGCAACTGCCGTCATCAATAGCCAAGGACAAGTACTATCCCAGCTGCCACCCTGGACCCGTGCCACCTTGGTAGCCGATGTGCAAGGCATGAAGGGAATGACGCCCTATATACGCCTGGGTAATCTGCCTGTGGTTGGGCTAGCTTCGCTACTCTTGCTTGGGCTATGGTTTATCGGCCGTCAAGCGCGGAAAAGCGGATAAAATCTCGGGGTTTCTTAACAATCTGGGAAACTCATCTCCCGCAACAATGATCGGTACTTCGCTCAAAAGCGAAGGACTGTCATCAACACTCGTTTCTCATGACTACCAAACCAAGTTTCCAGCAAATTATTCTCAAACTCCAGGACTACTGGGACGCACAAGGCTGCGCGCTACTGCAACCCTACGATATGGAAGTCGGCGCTGGCACCTCACACACAGCTACTTTTTTGCGTGCTATTGGACCTGAACCCTGGCGTGCTGCCTATGTGCAGCCGTCACGCCGCCCTAAAGATGGACGCTATGGCGAAAATCCAAATCGCATGCAGCATTACTATCAATATCAAGTCGTACTCAAACCGGCTCCGGAAAATATTCTTGACCTCTATCTGGGATCACTCGAAGCACTCGGCTTGAAGTTAACTGAGAACGATGTGCGCTTTGTCGAAGATGATTGGGAAAATCCTACCTTGGGTGCCTGGGGTTTGGGTTGGGAAGTCTGGCTGAACGGCATGGAAGTAACTCAATTTACCTATTTCCAGCAAGTCGGTGGTATCGATTGCAAACCTGTGCTGGGCGAAATCACGTACGGTATTGAGCGCTTAGCCATGTATTTGCAAGGTGTTGAGAATGTCTTTGATTTAGTGTGGACCGAATGGCAAGAGCGTGGCATCACTCAGCGCCTCACGTACGGTGATGTCTTTCATCAAAATGAAGTCGAACAGTCTTGCTATAACTTCGAGCATTCAAATACCGATTTTTTATTTTCGCTGTTCACCAACTACGAATCCGAAGCTCAACGACTGATGGCGGTACCGTTGGCGTTACCTGCGTATGAAATGGTGCTGAAAGCAGCGCATACCTTTAACCTCCTCGATGCACGTGGCGCTATCTCGGTCACTGAGCGCGCGGCCTACATCGGACGCATACGAAATCTGGCACGCGCTGTTGCTCAAGCTTATTACGCTTCACGCGAAGAACTGGGCTTCCCTATGTTGGGTGATACCAGCAAAGCCGCTTGATATTTTCAGAAATAAACGTACTCACTACACCAAACAACATGAAGCAAATACTGCTGGTTGAATTACTGACTGAAGAACTGCCCCCAAAAGTACTCGGCAAATTAGGTGATGCCTTTGCCTCAGCACTTTTCAATGGACTCTCCTCGCGCGCATTTATCGATGATGGTGCGCGCTTTACGGCCTATGCAAGCCCCCGTCGGCTAGCGGTTGAAATTGAAGGTGTGCGTCTCGCATCACCTGATAAACAAATTCGTGAAAAAGTTCTTCCTATTTCAGTAGCGATCGACAAAGAAGGCCAACCAGCCGCACCGTTGACAAAAAAATTAGCCGCCCTGGCAGCGCAAGCAGGACGCGAGTCTATTACTATCAATGAATTAGAACGAGCCAGCGACGGCAAAGCTGATAGCTTTTTCTTCACCTACACAGCGCCCGGTCAATCTCTCGCCGAAGGACTTCAGACTACGCTGGAAGAAAGCATCACAAAATTACCCATACCTAAAGTGATGAGTTACCAGAAACCGGACGGCACGACCGTGCAATTTGTTCGCCCGGTGCATGGCCTGATGGCGCTTTTAAATGAAACCATCATTCCACTCAAGTTACTCGGTCTGGAATCGTCGAACACCACGCTGGGACATCGCTTTCTTAGCAAAGAAACTTCCATCAGCATTCCGACTGCAACACGCTATGCAAACATACTGCAAGAAACCGGTCGCGTCATCGCTAGTTACACAGAGCGCAAAGAAAAGATACGTAGTGCTTTGTTAGCCAAGGCGAATGGCGATCAGATTCTGATGCCTGAGGCATTACTGGATGAAGTGACTGCATTAGTTGAGTGGCCTGTTGTTTATGAATGTAATTTTGATCCTGCATTCTTGGTTGTTCCACAAGAATGTTTGATTCTGACCATGCAGACGAATCAAAAATACTTTGCACTAACAGATACTCAAGGCAAGCTGCGCTCTCGCTTTCTCATCGTCTCAAATATCGAAACGAATGATGCGAGTCATATCATCGGCGGTAATGAGCGTGTAGTTAGGCCACGTTTATCTGATGCTAAATTCTTTTTCGAGCAAGACAAAAAGAAAAAACTCATCGACAGACTACCCGGTTTGGCTAGCGTGGTGTACCACAACAAACTCGGCTCACAAGCGCTACGCAATGAGCGCGTAGTCGCCATTGCAGCAGCCATTGCCGAATCACTAGGCGCCGATGTGGCGCAAGCCAAACGAGCTGCACAACTTTCAAAAGCTGACTTATTAACGGATATGGTCGGGGAATTCCCTGAGCTGCAAGGCATCATGGGAACCTATTACGCACGCCATGATGGTGAACCAGAAAATATAGCGCTCGCCATTAGCGAACATTATCAACCGCGCTTCGCTGGTGATGCTTTACCCAGCACCCAAACCGGAACGGTTGTTGCGCTGGCTGATAAATTAGAAACACTCATCGGCATTTGGGGTATTGGTTTAGCACCCACGGGTGACAAAGATCCCTTTGCTTTACGTCGCCATGCATTGGGTGTGCTGCGTATGCTGATTGAGCAGCGTTTGCCTTTATCGCTGTCGCACCTGTTACTACAAGCGGCGAAACAATTTCAAGGTAATGCGCAGTTTACTGATCCGGTGCATGACGCACAAATCTTTGTGTATGACCGCTTGCGTGGCTTACTACGTGATCGCGGCCATGCGCAAGATGCGATTGAAGCCGTCGTTTCACAATCACCCGACCGACTCGATGATATTTTGGATAGGCTCGATGCCGTCAAAGCGTTTGCTGCTCTACCTGAAGCGATCTCACTCGCTGCTGCTAATAAGCGCATTACCAACATTTTGAAAAAAAACGAAGCTCCGCATAGCGAAGTTCAATCGGCTTTGTTAGTCGAACCTGCAGAACAACGACTCTACGGTGCTATGGTAGAAGCAAAACTGGCAGTGGACCAAGCCTTTGCTAAAGGTGACTTTGCTGCCACCTTAAAAGCCTTGGCGGCATTACGCGTTGATGTTGATGCGTTTTTTAATGATGTGATGGTGATGGCTGAGGATGCGGCATTGCGCGCTAATCGCCTCGCGTTACTGCAAGCTTTGCATGCGATGATGAATCGTGTCGCTGATATTTCAAGGTTAGCGGCCTAATGATAGTGCGAAGGATCACTGGATGAAGCTCATCATTCTGGATCGCGATGGAGTCATTAATTTTGACTCCGACGAGTACATCAAATCCCCCGATGAGTGGAAGCCTATTCCCGGCTCTATGCAGGCGATTGCGCGCTTAAATCAACGGGGCTATCGCGTGGCGGTGGCGACTAATCAGGCAGGTATTTCACGCGGCTTGTTTGATATGAAAACGCTAGGCGCGATGCATCACAAACTGCATCAAACAGCTCAAATGGCTGGCGCGCGAATCGATGCGATTTTTTTCTGCCCGCATAGTCCTGAAGAACACTGTGAATGCCGCAAACCACAACCTGGCATGCTGCTCTCAATCGGCCAACGATTTGGAGTCAGTTTGCGTGATGTACCTATGGTGGGTGATTCTCTGCGTGATCTGCAAGCCGCTGAACAAGTGGGTGCATCTCCCTATTTGGTCATGACTGGCAAGGGTGAACAAACACTGGCTGCTGGCGGTCTGCCACACGGCACCAAAATTTTTGACAATCTGGCGATGATGGTGGAGCGCTTACTGCATGCTGATGACATCGTCCCGGAAACCGTAGAAATGGCACGCGCCGCCCTACAAAAGAAGAAATAATGTATTCACGGTTGGCACTGTCTAGTGCCAATTATTCTTGGAGTTTGAATGTCACGATTGTTGCTGTTGATGCGTTCAGTACTGTTTGCGCTGGTGATTGTCGTAGCGACCGTGATTTGGGCTACTGCTTGCTTTGGCTTCATACTCCTACCTTATCGTCAGCGTTATTGGATGGTCACGCGCTGGAATGTATTCATCATTCTCGCTGCACGTTACATCTGTGGCATACGATGGGAAGTAAAAGGGCTGGAAAATCTTCCCGATGCGCCTGTTATCCTGCTCTCCAAACATCAGTCTGCCTGGGAAACAATTTTTTATTGCTGGCTGATGCCACGCCCGCTGATTTTTGTATTTAAAAAATCGCTGCTCTACATACCTTTTTTTGGTTGGGGATTAGGCATGCTGCGCATGATTGCGATCGATCGTAGTAAAGGTCGCGATGCAATGTCGCAAGTGATTACTACCGGAAGAAAACGATTAGATGACGGCCAATGGGTCATCATGTTCCCCGAAGGTACACGCACCGCTGTGGGTCAACAAGGTAAATACAAAGCCGGCGGTGCGATACTAGCAATTGGTACAGGCGTCCCTGTAGTGCCGATTGCTATGAATTCTGGCGATTGCTGGCCGCGCAATGCATTTATAAAAAAACCGGGGCTAATTACCGTGTCGATTGGCACTCCCATTGCCTCTGAAGGCATGAATTCAGCAGAATTAATGGCCAAAGCCGAAAATTGGATAGAATCTGAGATGCGCGAGTTAAGTCCCGCTGCTTATTTGAATGAAAAGTCACTCTAAATTCGCTACCTCATGGCCATCAAGCAGTTTCTGAGAAAAAAACTAGCCGATCCGAATCAGCTTTCGCTGCTCGACGCTTTTTTTTCTGAAGGCAGCCAAAACAGTACTGATACTGCACAGCCAAACGCTATTGCACCCGATCCAGCCATCCCACCGAATCATCGCCGTCTGCATTTTGGTACGCACTTTTTAGACTATCGCTTGCTGCGTTCACGTCGCCGCAGCGTTGGCTTTCTTATCGATGATGATGGACTGCGAGTGACGGCGCCACAGTGGCTGACGATGATGGATATCGAAGCAGCTATCAGCGCCAAGCAAGCGTGGATTTTCAAAAAGATTAATGAACAGCGTGAGCGTTCAGTGCGTCGCCTACGGCCACCAATGGAATGGCGCGATGGCGCTAAGCTTCCTTATCTGGGATCCGATATTACGCTTCGCATTGCCTTTAATGGCACCGTCGGAGCGCGGTTTGATGAAGACCAACGCGAATTGCACATCAGTCTGCCTGGCTCGGCAACCGAGCAACAACTCAAAGATCGCGTTCAGGGTTGGCTGCAGAGTGAAGCCAAACGCGTATTTGCCGATCGTCTCGCCTTCTACTCAGAAAAACTCGGTGTACAGTTCTCCAGCTTCGCTCTTTCATCGGCCAGTACGCAATGGGGTTCCTGCACTGCCGATGGTCGGATACGACTGAATTGGCGGTTAATGCATTTTGCGTTGCCCAACATCGATTATGTCGTCGCCCATGAACTGTCACATCTGAGAGAGATGAATCATGGGCCGCAATTTTGGACGACGGTGCAATCTGTGCTGCCTGAATTTGAAATTGCGCGTAAAGCATTGCGTGACCATGAATCACATCAGCTGCCCGAATTTTGAATCACCGCTAAGCGGCTGTTAGTGACATCAGCCTCTGAGACTATCCTCCCATCTAACGTATCCCGAAAAGAGACTATGCGATTTCTTCACACTATGCTACGCGTCGGCGACCTACAGCGATCAATTGATTTTTACACCAAAGTCATGGGGATGAAGTTACTGCGTACGACTGATCGCCCCGATCAAAAATACTCGCTAGCTTTTTTGGGGTATGAATCTAATCCGAATCAGTCAGAACTAGAGCTGACCTACAACTACGGCACCACTCAATATGAGATGGGTACGGCATATGGCCATATTGCCATCGGCGTAGAAGATGCCGCGGCAACCTGCGCTGCCGTTAAAGCAGTTGGGGGCAATGTGACGCGCGAAGCTGGCCCAGTTAAAGGTGGCACCACTGTGATCGCCTTTATCCAAGATCCCGACGGCTACAAAATTGAATTAATTGAACGCGACGCTTAAGCAGTTCGTCGCTATCGATTAATTTATAAAGCACGCGCCAGATTCACATAATGAGCAAGTGATACCGTCTCTGGCCGCGTCTGAGGATCAATACCCGCATTGATCAAATCAGTTTCAGTGAACATACCCGCCACACAATTCCGAATCACCTTCCGTCGCTGCGAAAATGCCTTGGTGACCACTTGCTCCAGCTTGTGTTGATCACACGCAAGCGGCTCAGCTAGCGGCTTCATTCGCACAATAGCCGACTCCACTTTGGGCGGTGGATCAAATGCCGTGGGTGGAACAATAAACAGTAAATCCATCTGATAGCGCCACTGCAGCATTACTGAGAGTCGACCATAGTCTTTGCTACCAGGTGCGGCAACCATACGTTGCACGACTTCTTTTTGCAGCATGAAATGTTGATCGATGATGCAGTCAACATAATCGGCCAGATGAAATAAAAGGGGCGTCGAGATGTTATACGGAAGGTTACCCACCACTCGCAATTTTTTATCTGCCTCTGCCAACGATGCAAAATCAAATTTAAGCGCGTCACCTGAGTGAATTTTTAATGCACGATGCTTGAATTTTTTTTCCAAAATCTGAACCAAATCGCGATCTAACTCGACTACCTGCAACTGATTAACGCCATCCAACAGCAAAGATGTCATCGCACCTTGTCCAGGTCCAATCTCTACCATCAAATCATCGGCTTGCGGTGCAATGGACTGAATAATCTCATTCAGGACATGACGGTCAGTCAAAAAATTCTGACCAAATCGCTTACGTGGAATGTGCTTCATTGAATCGTACTGCGCGATGCTTGAATCATCTCTATAGCAGCATGCAATGCAGCACTCATGCTCGAATGATCTGCCAGACCCAAACCCTGCTCAGCAATATCCAGTGCTGTGCCATGATCAACAGAGGTACGAATAATAGGAAGACCCAAGGTGATGTTCACGCCCTCACCAAAAGTAGCGTACTTAAGTACGGGCAAACCCTGGTCGTGATACATGGCCAACACGCAATCTGCGTCTTTCAGATATTTTGGTTGAAACAACGTATCGGCCGGATACGGGCCAGAGACGTGCCAATTTTTACTACGACATTGATCGATGACGGGTTGAATAACATCAATTTCTTCACGACCGAGATAACCACCCTCGCCCGCATGAGGATTCAGACCTGCGACTAAAATTCTTGGATGAGAAATCCCAAATCGATGAATCAAGTCCGCATGAATAATTTCCAGCGTTCGGAATAAACCCGATTGAGTAATCGCTGTTGAAACATCTTTTAATGCCAAATGAGTCGTCGCTAAAGCAACGCGCAAGGTGTAATCACCTGCCGGACCCTGCAACATCATGACCACTTGCGCTGTATCTGTTTTCTCTGCGAGATATTCGGTGTGACCGGTGAAAGCAACTCCAGCATCATTGATCGTGCTTTTTTGAACTGGCGCTGTGACTACAGCATCAAACTGCTGATGCATAGCTCCGTCAATCGCGATATCCAGCGTTTGAAGCACAGAACGGCCATTACGAGGATCGAGCTGACCGGGAATTGGCCTGATCGCGAGCGGACAGTCAATCACCTGAATGCGGCCCGCATGTCTGGGCGCATTTGAAAGATCATCCGCTTTTATTGAGTGAATAATTTGGTGAGGGTCAATTTTTGCTGCCAGTGACTTAATTTGTATGGCATCACCAATTAAAACAATCTCACTGTCAGCCGATTCTAATGCCGCGCGCACAGAAATCTCTGGCCCTACACCGGCTGGCTCTCCGCAAGTAATGGCAATGCGCGGACAAAACATACAGCCGACCGATTACGGCTGACGCGGATTAAATTCGTCTAGTCGATATTCGACATAGGCGCGATCACGAAGCTGACGCAACCAATCTTCATAGGCCTCGTCCAGTTTTTGTTCGCGCAATGATTGACGCGCCATCAGACGTTGACGCTCACGCGAGACTTCTTCCGTCTTGCGTTCTAAAACTTCAATCAAATGAAAACCAAATGGCGATTCGATAGGCTGAGAAACTTCACCGGGACTCAACGCATTCATAGCTCGTTCAAACTCAGGCACGGTATCACCAGGGTAAATCCAACCAAGATCCCCACCTTTACTCGCCGAGCCGTCATTGGAATATAGACGCGCTAAATCTTCAAATTTTGCTGCTTTATTGACCAAACGGTCCCGCAGTTCTGCCAATTTGCGACGCGCCTCAGTCGATGAAACTATCTGATTGACCTTAATCAGTATGTGTCGCGCGTGCGTCTGTTGCACCATAGTGCCCGACGCACCTTTTGTTAGAGTCGCGATACGACGGCCATTTAGCCTCAGTACATGAAAGCCATTCGCGCTGCGTACTAAGGGTGCAATTTCACCTTCATTAATTTTTTCTACCGCATCGACAAACAATTGCGGTAAGCGCGAGACACTGCGCCATCCAAGATCACCGCCACTAAGCGCATCACCGGCATCAGAAAAACTTGCAGCGGTCTTAGCAAAATCAGCACCAGATTTGAGTTGCGCGATTGCTGTCTCAGCACGCTTGCGACGATCAGCTATCTGCTGAGGTGATGCGTTTTCTGGTACGCGCACCAAAATTTGAGCAAGATTTATTTCCTGAAGTCCAGCATCATTCTTACCTGCAGACGCCGCTAAATAATTATCAACTTCTGATTCGCCTATCTGTAATTTGTTATCGACTTCTCTCTCGCGCAAACGTTGCAAGGTAATCTCTTCGCGGATTTCTTCTCTAAACCGTGCGAAGGACAACCCGTCACGTTCAAGTTGATCACGGAAGGTTTGAAGGGATAACTGATTTTGCTCGGCGATCCGCGAAACAGCTCGGTCTAGCATGATGTCGTCAACCCGTATGCCACTATCTCTAGCCATTTGCATTTGGGCGCGCGTGACTATCAATCGCTCGAGTAATTGGCGCTGCAATATTTCACGCGGTGGCATTTGCGTGTTTTGACGTTTGAGACGTTGCTCAACCATACGGACTCGATCGTCCAATTCTTTTAGGGTGATGACATCGGTATTAACAACAGCAACGATGGCATCTACTAATACGGGTTGTTTAGCAGCGATCTTATCTTGCGCAAAACTACTTGGGCTTAACAGCAAAGCCACTGCCAACACACACAAAAAACGCTCAATAGCAGTCAACACAATGTCACCAAATTTGATCATAGTCACAGTTAATAAGTTTCGTAGGGATAGTCCGTCTGACCTAAAGGTTGATAGCCAGGCACGTTGGCTCGCAGAGCCTTCATAGGATTCGCGCCGAGCATAGACAATCCATTAAATTCTAATTGCAGGAAGAACATCGTATTCGAGACGCCCTGCGCAGTAGGAACTTTTTGGCCAATCATTCTAAAAATCCAACAGTCGGCTTTGTACTCCAGACCTGCAAGCGACTGACCTAGCTTGCTCTCCTTGAGCAAGTAGCTAAGCCGTCCAACACCATACCAACGATCACCAATGGGCCACTGACTTGAAATATCAATCAATTCGAAATTGGAGTTGGGATCGTTCGGTAAATTACGAACATCGCGGCGATATTGGACGTTCAACACTTTCATTGGCGCAGGCTGCCAGAACGCGCCGAGGTTCATGCGGTTGAGCTCAGTCCGCGTCTGACTGTATTGAAAATTCGAGTCTAGCCTTAGCTGATCCGTTACACGTCCCGAACCCAAAAATAATAAATCGGAACGCGTTTCAGAAGATGCGGTTGTCGATTGATCCAGCGAGACGCGTTGTTCTGCAAATGAAAAACGCTGTGCGACTGCTAAACGTACTCGCTCTACGCCATTAGTTTCCAAATACCGCGTCATCAATGCCGATGTCAACTGATTGGAATCACCAATACGGTCGCTTCCAACAAAACGGTTTTCTCTAAACACGGTCGCGTAGTTAAAATCCGCCTCACTGGAATCGAAGTTGGGATACAAAAGTGAGTCTTGTCGCTTATACGGTGTATTGGTGTAAAACAAACGAGGCTCAAGCGTCTGTACTGCCGCATTACCAAATAAACTGGCATCGCGTTCAAAGATCAGGCCTGAATCAATCGACAGTGTTGGTAAAAACCGTGATGGCGCTTTCATAGCCGGGTCAGCCGTTTCGTCGAGGCTGTACACAGTCTCATGTGCGGAAACACTGGGGCGAATAAAAAAACCACCGTTAGAATAGTTATAGGTCAATCGAGGATTTAATATCATTCGATCACCCTGACGCGGCATACCAACCACTGGCACAGTTGAGTTGTAAAAGCGCGTGAATTCAGAAGCAAAGGTCCAGCTGAGACTACCTTCGTTATCACCGTAGTAGTTGTATTTCAGCTGTGGCAATCGACTATAGGGAGACAAAATCTTAGCGCTCAGATTTGAATCCTGAAGAATTTGATATTCGATGACTCGGACACTGGCGTTCGAATCCTGCGAACCATAATCAACTCGTACATCACGTGGCAAAACGCGCCGACTAACGCCAGGCTGATATGCCCATACGTGGCTAAACGGGAAATCCTGCGCGTAATTATTATCCGACGCCATATTCAAGTTCGACGTAAATGTCAGACCGGATCCTAAGTCTTCTTTGTGGCGCGATGAAATCGCATAACGACTGTCGTGAGTTTGGGCATCACGATCGATGACTTCAAATCGTGTCTGACCAGAATACTCTTCACCCAAATAACGAGCCGTACCACCCATCATGAGTCCACGTCGCGCAATGTAGTGAGGGGCAAGAACCAGATCTCGATTCGGCGCGATGTTCCAGTAGTAAGGCGTTGTGACTTCCAAACCACCCGACGTCGATGTGGCAATGGTTGGTGCAAGAAAACCAGAAACTCGCTCGTCACTCAAAGGAAAAGAAATATGCGGTGTTCCTGCCAGCGGGACACCCTTAAACACCAAGACAGCATCTTTGGCGACTCCGATCTCACGACCGTTATCTAATGTCATTGATCCGGTGCGCAGATACCAATCCGGCTCTGGCTGGCTACAGGTGGTGTAGTAGCCTCCGATGACGGTTGCTAAATCTTGTGACTGAAAGTCAATACGATCGGCTTTGCCATGAGCATTCTTTCGAATCAGCTGATAAATCGGGCTCTGCATAACACCTTCGCCAGTATCCAGCTTCAGTCGTAGCTCAGTACCCGTAAACACATTGCCTTCTTTGGCAACGCGTACATGACCTTCTGCATCGACTTTGTCTTCCACCATGTCGTAATGTATGTGGTCTGCTTGTATCAGCGTTTTGCCGCGGATTATTTCAACACCCTGCTCCATGTTGATGTCGCGGTCGGGGCGACCCGTGATTTGATCAGCCTGAACTTCGGTAGGCGCTTTATCATCCACGGAGCCGGCCAGCCACGTGCGCTCCTGCGCTAGACCCAACACAGGCAACGAGGCCAGTGCAATGGAAATGGCACTTAAGCGCAGTACAGCAACGGGTTGTTGAATAGGCAATCGCGGGATCATGAAGAAAGACGCGGCATAGTGAGCGCCGCATTGTGGGGCGAATCCCTTATTATATGGGAACACACTGCGCTAACAGCAGCAGCCGTGCTTTTCAACTTGTTATTCTGCGTTCTCCATGCCCGATTCTCATCAAAATGATGCACGTTTAGTAAAAATAGCCGACTGGCTCAGCCAGATCGAAACCCCCAAACCGCTCACCGATACATTGCGACCCGCCTCAGCGGACGCCAGTTTTCGGCGTTATTTCCGGGTGGATACCGTTCAGGGTGACTCGCTGATCGTTATGGACGCGCCACCACCTCAAGAAGATGTGCGCCCTTTTCTCCAAGTGGCTAGCTTGTTTGGGAATACTGGCGTTACGGTGCCCAAGGTGGTGGCCAGCGATATTGAGCAGGGCTTCTTGCTGCTATCGGACTTAGGCTCCACGACCTATTTAAAACAACTGAGCATCGATACCGCCCACAAGCTGTATATGGATGCGATCGATGCACTGATTTTGCTGCAGACCCAAAGCAAACCAGGACAGCTGCCCGACTACGACCGAGCGTTACTCCATCGTGAACTGATGTTGTTTCCCGACTGGTACATCAATAAACATTTGAAAGCGAATTTGTCTGACGCGCAAACTGAGTCATTGAATAAAGTATTTGACTGCATTTTGGCGAACAACCTCGCGCAACCTCCCGTCTATGTACACCGCGACTATCATTCGCGTAACTTGATGGTGATGGATAAAGGTAATCCCGGCATTCTGGATTTTCAGGACGCGGTGTACGGTCCAATCACCTACGTTTTGGTATCGCTGCTGCGCGATGCCTATATTCAGTGGGATGAAGAAATGGTGCTGGACTGGGCTATACGCTACTGGGAACGCGCGCGTCGTGCGGGGCTACCTGTGAATCCCGATGTCGATATGTTTTATCGTGACTTCGAATTCATGGGCTTGCAA
>JBEDHZ010000007.1:0-18551 GCA_041173845.1 Pseudomonadota bacterium | reverse complement strand
ATTACCAAGGAGCAAAAGGAGGCGGTTAAGCCGCCTTCCATGTATCAGGTGCTGTTGCTAAATGATGATTACACCCCGATGGAATTCGTGGTGGCTATCATTCAAGAATATTTCAACAAAGATCGTGAGAACGCTACACAAATTATGTTGAAAGTGCATCGCGATGGTAAAGGATTGTGCGGGATTTATCCCAAAGATATTGCCAGTACAAAAGTAGAACTCGTTTTAACCCATGCCCGAAAGGCTGGGCACCCGCTGCAGTGTGTGATGGAGGAAGCATGATCGCCCAGGAACTTGAAGTTAGTTTGCACATGGCCTTTGTTGAGGCTCGACAAGCACGACATGAATTTATTACTGTCGAGCATCTCTTGCTTGCCCTACTAGACAATCCCTCAGCGGCAGAGGTTTTACGTGCGTGTGCAGTGAATGTTGATGACCTCCGTAAAACACTCACCAACTTTATTACAGACAACACACCAACGGTTCCCGGTACGAGCGAAGTCGATACGCAACCGACCTTAGGTTTTCAACGTGTCATTCAACGTGCAATCATGCACGTACAGTCAGCTTCCAACGGTAAAAAAGAAGTCACTGGTGCCAACGTGCTGGTGGCAATCTTTGGTGAAAAAGATTCGCATGCTGTTTACTATCTGCATCAGCAGGGAGTAACACGACTCGACGTGGTTAATTTCATCTCGCATGGAGTGCGTAAGGATCAACAGTCCGAATCGCAAAAAGCACCCGAAGGCGTGGAAGAGGGTACGTCTGAAGGTCAGCAAAAAGAAAGTGCGCTGGACCAATTTACTCAAAATCTCAACAAGCTTGCAGCTGAAGGCAAGATCGATCCATTGATTGGTCGCGAAGCCGAAGTCGAGCGAGTGATTCAAACCTTGTGCCGTCGCCGTAAAAATAATCCGTTGTTAGTGGGTGAAGCAGGCGTTGGTAAAACAGCGATTGCTGAAGGTCTTGCATGGCGTGTAACTCAAGGCGACGTGCCTGAGATTTTGCAAAATGCCGTGGTGTATTCGCTAGACATGGGCGCCTTGTTGGCCGGTACTAAATATCGCGGTGATTTCGAACAGCGCTTGAAAGCGGTATTGAAGCAAATGAAAAACAATCCTAACGGGATTTTGTTTATCGATGAGATACACACCATCATTGGTGCTGGCTCAGCTTCGGGCGGTACGTTAGATGCATCCAATCTTTTGAAGCCGGCACTCTCTAGCGGCCAGTTGAAATGTATCGGCGCTACTACCTTTACTGAATTCCGTGGTGTGTTTGAAAAAGACCACGCGCTGTCACGTCGTTTCCAAAAGATCGATGTGAATGAGCCGACGGTTGAGCAAACCATTCAAATTTTGCGTGGACTCAAATCACGCTTTGAAGAACATCATGGCGTGAAGTATTCCGCTTCGGCGCTGACATCAGCGGCTGAACTAGCTGCGCGCTTTATCAATGATAGGCATTTGCCTGATAAGGCCATCGACGTAATCGACGAAGCCGGCGCAGCTCAGCGCATTCTTCCAAAGTCGAAACAGAAAAAAACCATTGGCAAGCCAGAGATCGAGGACATTATTTCTAAGATCGCTCGCGTGCCGGCAGCGTCAGTCAATCAAGACGACCGTACTAAGTTGCAGACCATCGATCGCGATCTGAAAAATGTTGTGTTTGGTCAGGATCCTGCGATTGAAGCCTTGGCAGCCGCGATCAAAATGGCGCGTGCAGGTTTGGGTAAAACAGATAAGCCGATTGGTTCCTTCTTATTCTCTGGCCCTACAGGCGTAGGCAAAACCGAAGTCGCTAAACAACTCGCCTTTATCTTAGGCATTGAGTTAATTCGTTTTGATATGTCCGAGTACATGGAGCGCCATGCAGTTAGTCGTTTGATTGGTGCGCCACCGGGATATGTAGGATTTGATCAAGGTGGTTTGTTGACCGAGGCCGTCACCAAAAAACCGCATTCAGTGTTGCTGCTGGATGAGATAGAGAAAGCGCATCCGGATGTGTTCAACATTCTGTTGCAAGTGATGGATCACGGAACGCTCACGGATAACAATGGCCGCAAAGCTGACTTCCGTAACGTGATCATCATCATGACCACCAATGCCGGAGCAGAAAGTCTGCAGAAGCGCACCATGGGCTTCACGGAGTCTAAGCAAGCTGGTGATGAAATGATTGATATCAAGCGTATGTTTACGCCTGAGTTCCGTAATCGTTTGGATGCGATCATCAGCTTCAAGGCGTTGGATGAAGAAATTATCCTGCGCGTTGTAGATAAATTCCTCATGCAGCTGGAAGAACAACTGCATGAGAAGAAAGTGGATGCTGTATTCAGCGAATCATTGCGTCAATTCCTCGGCAAGAAAGGATTTGATCCATTGATGGGCGCGCGTCCTATGTCGCGTTTGATTCAAGACATGATCCGCAAAGCGCTGGCTGATGAACTCTTGTTTGGTAAGCTGGTTTCAGGTGGACGAGTGACCGTTGATCTGGATGATAAAGATAACGTCAAACTGGATTTCGCTGAGAGCGATACACCACCACCTGCAGCGCCACAAGAAACAGTAGAAGTTGAATGATGATCTAGTGTTTGTTTAGATTAGAGCTTCATAAAAACCCTGAGCTTGCTCAGGGTTTTTTGTTTTCAGCGCTGCGAATCGAGATAGCTATTTCTAGGTTGATAGCTTTACGGAACCAACGCTTTTTTCGCTAACTGTTTCTGTCGAATCTCTTTGATAGTCGTTTGGATCACGCTTTGCCTGCCATCGGTCCAAGGGTGTAAGGTTTGGTAGGTGATTGCTTGAGATGCGTTCGGAGCTTGTGCGAGCTTCTGCATCACGCGCGTAAAGTTGGCGGTATCGTAACCAGCACGAGCCAGCATAAAAAGAGCCAGTCGATCGGCTTCCTGATCCATTTTTTCAGGCGTAATCTTGATTCCATTGCTGCTATTAGCAGCCACTTGGTCAGGTTTGAACAACAACAAATTATCGATGACGATTGATAGCGTGGCCATTTGTTGTAGCTGTTTGGCATGCTGCAAAACATTGTGCGCTATCTCCCGCGCAATAATGACTGCTACGTCTTCATCGGTTGAGAGCCAATCGAGTAAGCCGCGGGTGAGTAATATTCGACGCCCATCAGCATAAGCATTCACGTGTTGAGTATTGCCGACATCAATAGCAAATGCGCAGGCAAGTGTCAGCGGTACGTTAACTGTTATCGGTTGATTCTGTCGTACGACAGTAATGGTTAGCTCGCTCAGATTTTTTAGGATGGGTGACAGCATGCGTGCTGTCTCAGGCTCAGCTTGCGGGCCGGTAGGTATGTTTAGGTCTTGAATGGTTTGCAGGATATCGCCGCGTTTAAGACCTGCGCGCATCGCACCACTGCCATCCAGTATCTGCATGACTTGCAAGCGCTCATCAAGACCCAGACTCTGACGAGCGGCAACTGCCAGCTCGGGCGAATAAGAGTATTGATTTTTGGCGGTAAATCCAAGCAATGGCCGTGCTTGCGTTCGGCAAAGCACCGCATTCTTAATAATGAGTGGTGCGGCTATACGGTAGACACGTTCTTGTCGCTGCAGCAGACCATCAAGTGCAGGATCGCGTGTAGCGGCGGTAGGCGCGCCATTGTTTTTGTTCGAAGAATTTTGATACACCGACGGTGCAGTCGATGTTGAATGAGGTGTCGATGTATTGGAATTCAGAGGAATCTGAGTACACGCACCGAGTAATGCGAATAGAAGCAGCAGCGATACAACGTAGCGACTAAGTCGGAGATGCTGACGGCATGGAATTACAAAACGTGCCAGCGCCACGACAACCTCCCGTTATTTTTTTCCTGTACTTCCAAAGCCACCTGCACCCCGATCGCTCTCTTCGAATGAATCAACCACTCTAAATCCTACCTGCAGCACCGGCACAATCACGAGTTGTGCCAATCGCTCCATGGGATTGAGTACGAATGCCGTCGCACCACGATTCCAGGTCGAAACCATCAACTCACCTTGATAATCTGAATCGATCAGTCCCACCAAATTTCCCAATACGATACCGTGTTTATGACCCAGTCCGCTACGTGGAAGAATCATTGCGGCATACGCTGGATCGGCGATATGAATCGCCAGCCCAGTTGGAATTAAATGCGTGCTGCCAGGCTCAATAGTAAGAGGTGCTTCAATACATGCGCGAAGATCAAGTCCTGCGCTACCCTCGGTTGCGTAGTTGGGAAGTTGGTCGCGCATACGCGCATCGATAATTTTTAGGTCTATGGTTTTCATGATCTAGCGTTTACAGACGATGGGCAATTTCTTCTATCAGTTTGCCAGCAAGAATGGCTTTGCTGGCGCGTGCTATGTTTTTGTGGCCGTTGGCATCAAATAAAACGAGTTCGTTATCGTCTTTACCAAAGGTCTGATGACCAATGTTGCCGACGAGTAGAGGAATACGTTTTTTTTCACGCTTGGCAGCGCCATGCTCAAGAAGATTTTCAGACTCTGCTGCGAATCCGACGCAGTAGGGTGGTGATGCTAGGGCAGCGACTTCAGCCAATATATCGGGGTTTTGTTCGAACGTGAGGGAAGGTAGTTGGCCGTCTTGTTTTTTTATTTTTTGTGAACTTACATCGCTAACACGCCAATCGGCAACCGCAGCAACGGCGATGAATAGCTCTTGGCCCTTAACGTTAGCCATCACAGCGTCGCGCATTTCTAGCGCTGTCGTTACGGGTAATACCGTGACACCTACAGGTGCTTGTAATGACGTTGGTCCAGAAACAAGCGTTACCTCAGCTCCCGCAGACCAGGCGGCACGCGCTATCGCGTAGCCCATCTTGCCGGACGATAGATTCGTGATGCCTCGCACAGGATCAATCGGCTCGAATGTCGGGCCTGCCGTAATCAATACTTTTTTACCTGCTAGCAGTTTGGGCTGAAAAAAAGCCGAGAGCGATTCTAGTAGTTGTTCAGGTTCGAGCATGCGGCCCAAGCCCGTTTCGCCACACGCCTGATCACCGGCTGCAGGACCTAACAGAGTAACGCCATCTTTTTTAAGTTGCACGGCATTGCGTTGCGTAGCAGGGTTATCCCACATCTCAACATTCATCGCAGGTGCTACTAAGAGTGGCACGTTGGCTGGGCGAGCTAAGCAAAGAGTAGAGAGCAGATCATCGGCGGCGCCATGCACGAGTTTGCGCATGAAATCCGCTGAGCAAGGGGCAATCAGGATCGCATCTGCATGACGCGATAAATCAATATGCGCCATATTGTTGGATATTCGGCTATCCCACTGATCAGTAAATACCGGTTTGCCGGAAAGTGCTTGCAGTGTCACGGGTGTGATGAAATGACGAGATGCTTCCGTCATTACGACTTGGCAGCTAGCCCCGGCTTTTACCAAGCCACGTGCTAACTCGGCCGCCTTGTAACAGGCAATGCCACCAGTCAGACCCAGGACTATATTTTTTCCGGCGAGGCTCATGATTGCATGGACTTTCGCTAACGATTAACTCGACGTAGTTCATCGAGTATAAACAATACTGCACCTAGAGTAATCGCACTATCAGCCACATTGAATGCCGGCCAGTGAAGACCACCGACGTGAAAATCCAGAAAATCGATGACGTGGCCATAGGCTATACGATCAATAAGGTTACCGAGCGCGCCTCCGAGTATCAAGGTCATGGCCCAGCAAAATAGGCGCTGACCTGAATGGCGCTTGAGCATCCAGATAATTAACAGCGACGCTAGCAAGGACACGCCCGCAAAAAAATAGCGTTGCCACCCAGGTTGATCTGCCAAAAAACTAAACGCTGCGCCGCGGTTATAGACCATCACTAAATTGAAGAAGGAGGTGATGCTATCGGACTGACCAAATACCATCATCCTGCTCAGCGTAATTTTACTCAGCTGATCAATCAATACAACGATCATCGCAATACCCAGCCAGAGTGTCAGGCCTGCTGATTTTTTTGACATAGTGAGATTCGTGTCAGCCGGTAAGTGGTTAAGCAATACGACGTTTTTCGCCAGCGCCAAATAAATTGGCATGGCAGCGTCCGCACAGTCCTGGGTGATCAGCATGCGCACCCACATCGGCGCGGTAATGCCAGCAGCGTTCACATTTTTTATACGTAGATGCCTTTACGACGATTTTTTCTTCGGTAGCAGAGTTGCACGCAGTAACGGTCGCAGCCGACGTGATTAAAACAAATTTCAAATCGTCACCCAGCTCTTGCAGTAGTGCGAGCTTGTCACCACTCGCATGCACATCGACTTCTGCCTGCAGTGATGAGCCGATCGAACCTGATACTCGAACTTCTTCTAATTGTTTGAGTACCTCGGCTCGAATTGCTTGAATGGATTGATACTTTTGCAGCAGTGCCTCTGATTCACTAATCATAGGCAAGTGGTAGAACGATTGCGTAAAAATCGTTTCATCACTTTGCTGATACATCTCTTTACTCGCAAATACTGACCAGGCTTCTTCAACAGTAAATGAAAGAATCGGCGCCATTAAGCGCAGCAAGCTTTGAGTGATATGCCAGATCGCCGTTTGTGCTGAGCGACGTGCTAACGACGTTGTGCCACCTGTATACAAACGATCTTTCAGAATATCGAGATAAAAACCACCCAAATCTTCAGAGCAGTACATTTGTAGTTTTGCGATAACAGGATGAAATTCGTATTCTTCAAAATGTTGACGAATTTCACCTTGCAGCTGATTCATGCGCGCCAGTGCATATCGATCAATTTCTAACAGTTGATCGATAGCGATCGCATCTGTCGCAGGATTGAAATCTGAGGTGTTGGCGAGTAAGAAGCGCAGCGTGTTACGTATGCGACGATAGCTCTCTACAACGCGTTTTAAAATTTCATCTGAAATCGATAGCTCACCCGAGTAATCGGTAGCCGCAACCCACAAGCGTAGAATTTCTGCGCCCAGTGAGTCAGAGACTTTTTGTGGCGCGACGACGTTGCCCTTAGACTTGGACATCTTCTTACCCTCGCCATCCACCACAAAGCCATGCGTGAGCAAGGCTTTGTAGGGGGCGCAGCCATTCAGCATCGATGATGTCAGTAGTGAGGAATGGAACCAACCGCGATGTTGATCCGAACCTTCTAAATACAAATCAGCAGGGAAGTGCGATTCATTGGCGTGCGAGCCGCGTAAGACAGTTTGGTGAGTCGTGCCAGAGTCAAACCACACATCCAAAGTATCGCGATTTTTTTCATAATGCGCAGCATCGCTACCCAGAAAACTGTGTAGATCTAAGCTGTGCCAGGCTTCGATGCCGTGCTGCTCAACGAGCTTAGCAACTTTCTCTAATAGTGCGGGAGTTTCAGGATGCAGGTCACCTGTTTCTTTGTGCACAAAAAAGGCCATCGGTACGCCCCACTGGCGCTGACGCGATAGCGTCCAATCAGGACGATTAGCAATCATGCCGTGCAAGCGTGCTTTACCCCACGAAGGAAAGAAGCGCGTCGCTTCAATAGAGCTGAGTGCTGTTTCACGTAGCGATGCATTACCTTGCTTAGGTTTATTGTCCATGCTGGCAAACCATTGCGAGGTGGCTCGATAAACGATAGGCGTTTTATGGCGCCAGCAATGCATGTAGCTGTGATCAAACATCACCAGCTTGAATAAATGTCCTGCGGCTTCAAGCGCACTACAGATAGGCTTCGATGCTTCCCATATCGTCATACCGCCAAACAGAGCAAGCGACGAGGCATAGCGACCATCACCCATCACCGGGCTGAGTATCTGATCGTCTTTCATGCCGTGCGCTTTGCACGATGCGTAATCTTCAATGCCGTAAGCAGGCGCCGAGTGCACGATACCTGTACCTGCATCAGTTGTGACGTAGTCGCCCAAATAGACAGGAGACAAGCGATCGTAGGCTTTATCGGTGGTATGCAGAGGATGATGAAAATTAATTTGAGCTAATGCCTCACCGGTACAAGTGGCGATGACGTCGCCTTGCAAACCGTAGCGTGATAAACAGCTCTCAACTAAATCCTGGGCAAGGATCAACAGAATTTTTTCACCCTGACGATCCGCCTGCACCAATGCATAAGTAAATTCAGGATGAACATTCAATGCTTGATTCGATGGGATAGTCCAAGGCGTCGTCGTCCAGATAACGACATAGCCTTTTTTTGATGGCAGCGTCGTTAATCCAAAAGCTTTTGCAACTCGCTCAGGTTCGGCAAAAGGAAAAGCGACATCAATCGCCGGATCGCGCTTATCTTGGTATTCAACTTCAGCTTCAGCTAAGGCGGATCCGCAATCAAAACACCAGTTAACCGGTTTTAATCCGCGATATACAAAGCCTTTATCGAGAATGCTGCCCAGCGCACGAATTTCATCGGCTTCATTCCGAAAGTTCATGGTGGTGTATGGGTTATCCCAATCACCCAACACGCCGAGGCGGATAAAATCTTTTTTCTGGCGCTCGATTTGTTCTGTTGCATAAGCACGCGATTTACTTAACACCTCAGCCGTCGGCAAATTTTTACCGTACTGTTTTTCAATCTGGATTTCAATTGGCATGCCATGGCAGTCCCAGCCAGGCACATACTGCGCGTCGAAGCCTTCCAGCTGCCGCGTTTTGACGATCATGTCTTTCAGTATCTTGTTGACTGCGTGGCCGATGTGAATATCGCCATTCGCATACGGAGGGCCATCATGCAAGATGAACTTAGGACGGCCGGCTGACGCTTTGCGTATGCGTTTATAAATATTTTTCTTTTGCCACTCAGCGACCCATTGCGGCTCTCGCTTGGCGAGATCGCCGCGCATAGGAAAGACGGTCTCGGTCATGTTGACCGGATATTTATTTTCGTTTTTTTTACTATTTTCGGACATGGGTTCAGGTGAGGGAAAGGGTCTCAAAAAAATCGCGTGCTGCACGAGCATCCGCGGCGATGGCATCCGTTAGTGTGTCAAGGTCAGTATATTTTTCTTCATCACGTAGTTTGTGCAAAAACTCGACACGTACTAACTTGCCGTAGCAATTGGCATCGTAATCGAAGATATGTACTTCAAGTAGCATCCGACCATTGTCTTCAACGGTGGGGCGCACGCCTAAACTTGCGACTGCTGGCAAAGGGTCGTTGCTTAGTCCATGGACCTGAACGACAAAGATGCCATTCAATACGGGATGTCGATGTCCTATGCGTAGATTCAAGGTTGGAAAACCTAGGGTACGTCCTAGTTTTTGACCATGCTGAACGCGACCTGAAATGGAATACGCAGAACCTAGTAAATCTTTCGCTTGAGTGAAATCACCGCTTTGCAAAGCGGCTCTCACAGCTGATGAAGAAATACGTGTGCTGTTGTGAGTGACGGTGGCGAGAGATTTGACTTCAAAGCCCCATTTTTTTCCAGCCTCCAGCAGCATAGAAAAATCACCGGTGCGTTTGGCGCCAAATCGAAAATCATCACCCACGATGAGAAACTTCACTTGCAAGCCATCCACCAGCAGCTTTTGAATAAAATCGTCAGCACTCATTGCTGCGAAACGTGCATTGAAATGCTCAACCATCACGCGGTCAACGCCTGCAGCTTCTAGCGCTTGCAGCTTGTCGCGCAGATTTGCGACTCGCGACGGAGGCTTACCGGCATCGCCTGCCAGCGCAGCAAAAAACTCGCGCGGATGCGGCTCAAAAGTCATGACGGCCGATTCGATTCCGAGACGGCCAGCAGCGTCGCGTACTTCGGCCAGCAGGGCCTGATGTCCTACGTGCACACCATCGAAATTACCAATAGTGAGCGCGCACGGACGGCGTGCATTGGTATTAGGAAGTCCGCGGAAAACTTTCATGGCGGGCGCTGGTGACTGTCGCAGTGAGAAAGCCCTCGATTATAGTGGTTTTCAGAGCGCCGACTGGCTGTAACTTATGCTTTTAGCTGAAGATAATCGCTGGCTAATCAATGGCGATTACATGGCCAATCCAATTTGGTAAACCCTTGTCAGCAAGGGAGCCGAGCACAGGATTTTTTATTACCGGATTTACAGCCCATCCCAAATCGATTGCAGAGCAGCCATCGCTGCCAGGCCAGCGGTTTCTGTCCGCAATACACGCTCGCCCATAGTCAGGCACAGCGCGCCGTGTTTAATCGCCGCTTGCTCTTCTAAGGGGGTTAAGCCACCTTCAGGCCCGATAATTAACGTGACTGCTTGTGCAGGATGGTGTTTGGCCCAGCCCGACAAATTTTGGGTGCCGCGTGGTGAGAGCAGCAAGCGGGGATGTAAGTCTTGCTGCGCTATCCAGTTTAGAAAAGGCAGCGGCTCGTTGAGGTGGGGCAGCCGGTTTCGGCCACATTGCTCTGATGCCGCAGCCATCACGCCTTGCCAATGGCTCATTTTTTTGGTGGCTCGCTCAGCGTTAAGCCGAATCACAGAGCGCTCAGATAGCAGCGGCTGAACCGACGTTGCCCCCAGCTCGACGGCTTTCTCTATGATCCAATCCATTTTGCTGCCCTCTGGAAGCACTTGAGCCAGCGCCAGCCCATGGGCGGGTTCCGCTTCTCGAGCTGAAAAGGTCTTTAAACGAACCTCAACCCGTTTTTTTTCTATGTGCTCGATGCTGGCGGCATATTCGCCACCCTCACCATTAAAAAGTGTGATGACCTCACCTTCCTTTAAGCGCAAAACCTGAATGTGATGCGCAATCGCATCCGGCAAGCTCAGCAATACGTTGAGCTCTAAGGGCTGAGGGCAATAAAAGCGTGGCATAGCTTAAGGTCGGTAGTGCAGGTAGGCACAGAGTTTTAGAGTAAGAACCATTGTAAGCGGGCTGCCATACTCTGGTAACATTTAAGGTTTTCCGGTTTGCGGTGCAGAACCAAGCTTGCAAGCTAAATTCCACGTAGTTCTACTGCATTTTTCGCAACATGACTTCTTCTTCCGTTAACACCCAAATGGCTAATGCGATACGCGCGCTGGCCATGGATGCTGTGCAAAAAGCTAACTCGGGTCATCCCGGCATGCCGATGGGCATGGCAGAGATCGCTGTCGCACTCTGGGGCAAGCACTTGCGACACAACCCGGCCGATCCCAAATGGATGGATCGCGATCGCTTTGTGGTCTCGAACGGTCATGGTTCCATGCTTTTGTATGCACTTTTGCATCTTTCGGGTTACGACCTGTCCATGGATGAGTTGCGAGCATTTCGTCAACTGCACTCAAAAACGCCGGGGCATCCTGAAGTTGACGTCACACCGGGAGTCGAAACAACCACTGGGCCCTTGGGCCAAGGCATTACCAATGCCGTCGGCATGGCACTCGCTGAAGAGCTGTTGGCGGCAGAATTTAATAAGCCTGGTTTTGATGTCATTAATCACCACACCTTTGTGTTTATCGGTGATGGTTGTTTGATGGAAGGCATCAGTCATGAAGCGTGCTCTCTTGCAGGTACGCTGAAGCTTTCAAAACTGGTCGTCCTGTACGACGACAATGGTATTTCTATCGACGGCAAAGTCGATGGTTGGTTCCGCGATGACAGCCCAAAGCGTTTCGAAGCCTACGGCTGGAATGTGCTGCCGAATGTGGATGGTCATGATGTTGCTGCACTAGACGCGGCGATAGCGAAAGCTAAAAAGTCAGATCGTCCTACACTGATTTGCTGCAAGACCGTAATCGGTAAAGGTGCCCCGACTATGCAGGGCACTGACAAAGTTCACGGGGCAGCATTAGGTGATACTGAAATTGCTGCAACCCGTGCAGCGATAGGTTGGCCACATGCACCGTTTGAAATTCCTGCCGACGTTTATGCTGCATGGGATGCTAAGAAAAAAGGTGCTGCACTTCAGTCGGAATGGATAACCAAATTTAAGTCGTATCAACAAAAATTTCCTGCTGAAGCCGCTGCACTCGAGCGCCGCATGAAAGGTGAGCTGCCCGCTGATTATGAGCAATTAGTAGCGCGCATGATTGCGGCATGTGTCGATAAAAAAGAGACGATTGCAACGCGCAAGGCAAGTCAAAACGCTATTCAGGCACTCGCACCTTCGTTACCTGAATTGTTGGGTGGCTCTGCTGATCTTACTGGCTCCAATCTCACCAATTGGAAAGAATGTATTGCGGTCCGTGCGGGGCAACCTGGTAACCATATTAACTATGGAGTTCGTGAATTTGGTATGAGTGCCATCATGAACGGCATTGCACTCCATGGTGGTTATATTCCGTTTGGTGCGACGTTTTTAACTTTCTCAGATTACAGCCGTAACGCACTGCGTATGGCGGCGTTGATGAAGCTGCGTTCAATTTTTGTGTTTACGCATGATTCGATTGGTTTGGGTGAAGACGGACCTACGCACCAGTCAGTCGAGCAAGTATCGAGTTTGCGCTTGATTCCTAATCTCGATAACTGGCGCCCGTGTGACACGGTGGAATCTGCAGTGGCTTGGGCTCAAGCGATTAGCCGTAAGCATGGGCCAACAACATTGATTTTTTCGCGGCAAAACTTGCCGTTCATGGAGCGTACTCAAACTCAAGTCGATGCAATTCGGCGCGGTGGCTACATACTCAAAGATGTAGCGAATGCAAAAGCTGTACTGATAGCAACCGGCTCGGAAATCGAGCTGGCGATGAAGTCAGCAGAGGCATTGAGTGCAGAAGGAATTCCGGTGCGAGTGGTTTCCATGCCAAGTACCGATGTGTTTGACCGTCAGGATGCAGCCTACAAGGCGAGCGTTCTGCCCAAGGGCTTGCCGCGCGTTGCGGTGGAGGCGGGTGTTACCGATTTTTGGTTTAAGTATGTCGGACTAGATGGTGCGGTGGTGGGTATTGATACCTTTGGTGAATCCGCTCCAGCTGGCCAGTTGTTCAAGCATTTTGGTTTCACGACCGAGAACGTCGTGGCTACTGTCAAATCAGTACTTCACTGATTTGCAAAGAGACCCATTTCTAATACAAGTTTTAGGAGATCCTCATGACCATTAAAGTTGCCATCAATGGCTATGGCCGCATCGGCCGCAACGTCCTTCGTGCACATTACGAAGGCGGTAAAAAAAATGATATTCAAATTGTCGCGATCAATGATCTCGGTAATGCCGAATCAAATGCACATCTAACCCGCTACGACACTGCACACGGAAAATTCCCTGGCACAGTGGTTGTTGATGGCGACCATATGATCGTCAACGGCGACAAGATTCGCGTCTTCGCGCAGCGTAATCCTGCCGACATTCCTTGGGGCGAGTTGGGCGTTGATGTGGTGTTGGAATGTACCGGCTTTTTCACGACTAAAGAAAAAGCGTCAGCGCATATTAAAGGTGGCGCAAAAAAAGTCATCATCTCTGCACCGGGCGGTAAAGACGTTGATGCTACCGTCGTGTTTGGCGTGAATCAGAATGTACTTAAATCATCCGATACCGTCATTTCAAATGCTTCCTGCACGACCAATTGCTTGGCTCCATTGGTTAAGCCTTTGCACGACAAAATTGGTTTGGTGAATGGTTTGATGACCACCGTTCATGCTTACACTAATGACCAAGTATTGACCGATGTTATGCACGAAGATTTGCGCCGCGCGCGTTCAGCAACCCAATCAATGATCCCAACCAAAACCGGTGCAGCCGCTGCCGTAGGATTGGTGCTGCCTGAATTGAATGGCAAGCTCGATGGCTACGCGATTCGCGTCCCCACCATTAACGTTTCTATCGTTGATCTTTCCTTCATTGCTGCGCGCGACACCACCGCTGATGAAGTGAATGCCATCATGAAAGAAGCTGCTAACGGCGCTCTCAAAGGCATACTGACCTATAACACCGAGCCTCTAGTCTCCGTGGATTACAACCATAACCCAGCATCGAGTAATTTCGATTCAACACTGACTAAAGTTTCCGGTCGCCTCGTTAAAGTCTCTTCTTGGTACGATAACGAATGGGGTTTCTCGAACCGTATGTTAGATACGACTATCGCGTTGATGGGTGCAAAGTAAGTAGTAAGTAGTACTTAGCACGTAGATCATTGCAAAAAGGGCCGCATAAATTATGCGGCCCTTTTTCTTTAGGTGGTGTGTTTGCGACTCTAAACTATTGGCCCATTAATTTTTCATAATTAGGAGAGCGTGGTCCCGGCAACAAACCTGCGTTAAATAAGCGAAAGCTTGTTTGGCGGGCGACTTGATAACCTGGGTCACCGATATTGTTAGCCACTTGTTGAATGAGTGCGCTAACGAGTATGCCAACAATGCCATTGCCACTGGAGTCTCTATTTTCAGAGTTTGAAGCTTTTGCGCTGCCAGTCCAAAGTGAGCGTCCGGTGCGAGCATCAATCAACTCAGCAGTTGCAGAGACAATTACATCGCTACTAATGACTCTGTACGCTGCACCATATTGATCCACCTTTATATACAAAATGGCGTCAGAACCAAATATCTCGGCGATTTTCGCCGGCGATGCATTGTGCATCTCACCGGGATCAGTCAGTCCATTTTCACGAAACGTTTGATCGACCAAGGCAACTGGAAAAACATAGTAGCCAAGCTCTGCCAATGGTCGAGTTACGGTAGCCATCATGCTGTAGGTGGCGCGAACGTCAGGTGATAAATTCAACGGAGGTAGTACAACAATGGAGCGAGGCTTACTTTCTCTAATGGCTGAATAATCATAGGATTTTTGTGAAGCGCACCCAGTCAGCATCGCGGTAATACTCAGGGCTGCAATAATAAAAAAATGTCGTGTCATCTGAGTTCCTTATTTCTTAAATCGAGCAATGAGGCGATCCATGTAGGAGCGCGATTCGGGAAATAAAGTTTTTTCGTTTTGAAACGAAGCCACTGCCCGCTCAGGATTTCCAGTCTCGAAATATAAATAACCCAGATGCGCGTAATAACCCGGAGGAGGTGTGCGATTACCTGCTCGGGCTTTTTCACCATCCGCTTCAAGCTTAGCTAGCTGTTCTTGAGGTGAGGTTTTTTCCGCCGAGTTGTACATTGCGTAGACTTGGTCTTCATAGCTTCCCCATTGATACAGACCATGGGTTCCGGTACTGCAGGCTGTAAGTAGCAACGCGGGGCAGAGTGCCGCAAGTTTGAATAAATTTGTCATGGATTTTTCCCCGATTAGCTTTCGGGTTTCCATGCGCCGCGCTCTATACCTTCAACCAGGCGATTAACAGCTTCACGTATCGCTAAGTCGAGTACTTTTCCATTCAACGTTGAGTCATAACTTGCTGTTCCACCAAATCCGATAATTTCGCGGTTAGATAGAGCGTATTCACCGGCACCTTGAACTGAAAATACGACTTCGGAGGTGAGTACATTGACCACGTTAATACTCACTTTTGAATAGGCCACTTGCGTTTTGCCACGCCCTAGAATGCCGAACAGTTGCTGATCGCCCGTCTCTTTTCTGCCAAATTCGGTGACATCACCGGTGAGAACGAATTGAGCACCTTTTAGTGCTTGGTCTTTGTTACGTAATTTGGCCTCTTGCTGAATTTCAGTCATGTTTTCGCGATCTAAAACTACAAATCGATTCGATTGCTGTAAGTGGGTGACCAAGATGGTTTTTGCTTGAGAACCAAGGCGATCGACACCATCTGAAAAGAGGCCGCGTAGGAAAGTGGATCTATTATCGAATTTACCTACTGAAATAGGATTTTTGGGCCCGCTGTATGGCGTCGTGGCGGAAGTGACTTGTTTAGGCGCGATGGTTGTTGAGGTTTCAGTAGCGCAACTAGCTAAAAACATGATCGGGATCATGACAAGCAGGCGCTTAAATTGGGTAATCAGCATCGTCGACTTTCAGAGATAAGGTGAGATAGAAATTTGGGACCGGGAACAAGTTATTATAAAAATAATTGTTGTCGCTGTGATGCTTGCGTTGTCGATCTACAACGAGAACCCATCGGTCCTTCAGTGAAAAAACTATTTAGGTGGTTGTTGTATTGCTTCACGCCAAAGTTGTCGGACGGCGTTACGCTGCGAATCCACTGAGGGAGTTAGTTCAACACGTGCTTTATCAGCACCTCTTAATCGAAGTTGATGCTGTAATTTTCGAAAGTCGCGATACGCATCGGCAGCAGTTTCGGCCAGTGATGTATCGATTAAATGTAATTGTCCAAGTAATTTCAACAGTGCGATATTGCCTATATCCGCAGTTAACTGTGGGTATTGAGCGGCGTAGTGAAGTATTAAGTACTGAACGATAAATTCAATATCAATCATTCCTCCCGAATCATGTTTTAAGTCGAATAAGTCAGATTGATTCGGGTGGGCATCATGCATGCGTTGCCGCATAGTGAGCACTTCATGAGTTAATTCATTTTTATCGCGCGGCATCTTCAATAACTCAGCACGGAGAGTCTCAAAGCGAGCGCCTATCGCGGCATCTCCCGCGCAGAATCGGGCGCGGGTTAGCGCCTGGTGTTCCCATACCCAGGCAGATTCGCGTTGATATTTTTCAAATGCGGTAAATGACGATACTAAAAGACCGCTGGCTCCATCAGGACGAAGTGCAATATCCACATCAAACAAAATCCCTGCTGAAGTGTGACTGGTCATCCAGGTAATAAAGCGTTGCGCTAGTCGTGCATAAAGCGCGGGGGCCTCGGGATCATCATCTTCATACAAAAAAATAACGTCTAAATCTGAGGCATAGCCTAATTCTTTACCTCCGAGTTTTCCGTAAGCGATAACAGCGAATTGAGGGTTTCCCCGGTCCTGAGTCGGTAGACTTTTCCAGACGGTCTCCAACACGATTTCAATTAACACATCAGCTAGCGCAGATAAATAATCTGCCAATCGTTCAATACTCAATAAGCCATCGATATCTTTTGCCAGCAAACGAAAGAGCTGAGCGTGGTGCTGTTCACGTAATACGTCCATTTGTCGCTCGGTGTCTCCGCTAAAAGCGGCGACTTGTCTGCGACATTCGTTAGAAAATTCCTTCCAATCAGGCTCTGCCTGCAAACTCTCATCGTCGAGTAATTCATCCAGTAGCACAGGATGGCGGGTTAGGTATTTTGCGGCCCATTCGCTGGCCGACATCATGCGTATTAGTCGCTTCAGTGTATGAGGATATTCAGTCAGCAGAGAGAGATAAGCTGATCGGCGTGCGATGGTTTCAAAAAAATCGATGAGCCGATACAACGTGCTTGAATGTGATCCCACCTGTTGTGCAATGATGGGTAATGCAGCTCTCATCAAAGTATGTAGCTGAGTGCGGCGCTGTTCAGAGAGCGATCGAATACGAGTTGAGTTCCACGATGTGAGTAGATTTTTTGCAGAAAGTGCAGGCTCATCAAATCCTATCGAGGCTAGATGATTTGACAGTCTTTCTGGATCGATATCGTCGAAAACGGGGAAAGAGACAGTTAAGTCGGACGCGTTATCGAGCGACTGAGGCGAATTTTTTTCTACAAAGATAATGTCAAATTGAGCTGCTACACGTGCTCTGCGATAATCAAGTTCAGCAACCATCGCCGCCACATCAGTAAAGCCAGCCATGTTGGCGATAATCAGTTGATCTTCTGCTGAGGCGGGCAGCACATGAGTTTGTGCATCGTCCAGATATTGAATTCGATGTTCTATATTTCGCAGAAAGGCGTAATCGTCGATTAATTGCTCGATAGTGGACGCAGATAACAGCTTTCGTTCTGATAAGGTGTGTAGCGTTTTGCGAGTGGAACGATCGCGTAATTCGGGATCACGACCTCCACGTATGAGCTGAAATACCTGCACAAGAAATTCAACTTCACGTATACCGCCGCGCCCGAGTTTGACGTTAACAGTACGCTCCGGATGGCGTGTTTCTTGTCTGATCACGTCGGCACGAATTTGTGCATGCATGCTGCGTAGTGCATCGATAGAACCGAAATCTAAATAGCGACGGTACACAAAAGGACGCACGATGGCGTCCAGAGCTGCGATGTCCTCGCCACGTCCTGTCAATGCACGTGCTTTAACCCAAGCGTAACGTTCCCATTCGCGCCCTTGAACCATCAGATAATTTTCCAGCATGCTCAAACTGACGGCCAGTGGTCCTGAACCTCCGTTAGGACGCAAGGCCATGTCCACTCGGAAGCTAAATCCATCTTCAGTCACTTCAGCCAGGTCAGCAATCAATCGTTTTCCAAGTCTGATGAAGAATTCGTGGTTGGATAGTGAACGTTGGTCAGCATCTGTCGTGACGGTCTCTCCCTCTTCAGGATAGATAAAAATGAGGTCAATGTCGGACGACACATTCAGTTCGCTGCCGCCTAGCTTGCCCATGCCGATCACCATCATGTGTTGTGCTTGGCCAGACTCTGCGCCCGTTGGTATACCGTGTTTGGCACAAAGCTGATGATATTGATCCTCCAGGTGACAACGAATCGCAAATTCAGCAAAACCCGAGATCGCAGTTAAAACTTCGTCCAGAGTGGCCTTCCCGCTGATGTCACGATGGACGATGGCCGCCACTAATAAATTACGCAGGCGACGCATAGCGGCCGGTAAAGTCACATTATTTTGTCGCTGCGCGCGAAGCAGCTGCCCAAAATCAAGCTGGTCAAGCGATAATTCAGCCAGTTGTTCTAATGCTGGGGCATGAGTCGGC
>JBEDHZ010000006.1:0-19809 GCA_041173845.1 Pseudomonadota bacterium | reverse complement strand
ATCGCGCGCTATTTTTCCTAAGGTACCGGTTAACAATCCCAGCGCGGTACCCACTTCCGCAATGCGATCACGATGGGTGTGCCAAGGTATAGCTGGTAATGTGAGCTGGAGCTCATTCGCTAAAGCCTGACTGACGGCTAACCCTTTATCTCCCAGGCTCGCTAACGAACCTGCAGCACCACCGAACTGCAACACTGAGACATTTTTTCGTACGTCTTGATGACGCAGAATCGCATCTAACCAACCCGCTGCTTTTAATCCAAACGTAATCGGTAATGCATGCTGCATCCATGTACGTCCTATCATCGGTGTCGCACGATGGCGATGCGCATGCGCTGCCAAGGCATCCGCTAATTCAGCGAGCTCACTAGTGATTAAATCGATAGCCTGGCACAGTTGCAAAACCAAACCGGTATCGATGATGTCTTGACTGGTTGCACCCCAGTGCACATGACGCGCCGCCTGCGCATCTACCGCAGCGACTTTAGCAGTCAGCTGCTTCACCAAAGGAATCGCCAAATTACCTGATTGACGTGCGTCATGCGCAAGTAGTTGAATATCGATCTGATCAGCGCGGCACGCATTCGCTATGGCCGTTACCGATTGAGCAGGAATTACCCCTTCCTGCGCGAGTGCGCGTGCTAGGGCAGCTTCTACATCTAGCATGCATTGCACTGTATCTTTGGCAGAAAAAATAGCCATCATTCCATCAGAAGAAAATAAGGCAGAGCTCAGGCGATGGTCAGTCATGGAAAAAACAACTTTCGAATGAAATCAAAGTTCAAAAAAAACGGTTTCATGGACTCCACCACCTATGGCGACATTCCACTCCAACACACCCGACTGGCCTTCAACTACATTTGCGATCAGTGTAGCGCGGCGCTCAACCGGTACCTGCAGCATGACCTGATCTGCTGCATGATCATCACCGGGAAAATAAATCCGCGTGACTAATTGCTTGATTAAGCCACGCGCAAAAATAGCCACTAAAATATGTGGCGCTTGCAGTGTGCCGTTAGCCGCAGGTACAGGACCCGGTTTAATAGTAGAAAAACGAAAGCGTCCATCAGCATCAGTGGGCGTACGGCCAAATCCGATAAAACTTTTTTCAATCGGCAAATCACGATTATCCAAGGGATGTGCATATTTACCGTGCGAATTAGCCTGCCAAATTTCTATCATGCCATCGGGTATCGGTACCCCATCCGCATCACGTAATTGACCTTGAATGATGCAACGCTCACCGGCACTATCTGATGTCACTAATTCAGTGGTGTTTAACCAATCTAGGCCTATGTGCAAATACGGGCCGACTGTTTGCGATGGTGTGTATCCTGAACTCATGTCATTTCTCCATCGGCGTCGCATGCCGGCCGCGCAAAATAATATCGAAGCGAAAGCCTAAGGCAAAATCGGGTTCCGTCAAATCCAGTGCGAACTGAGAAATCATTCGTTGGCGCGCACGCTCATCTGGCACGCTGTTATAGATAGGATCAAATTCCAGCAGCGGGTCACCCGGAAAATACATCTGCGTGACTAAGCGTGTTGCAAATGCCTGACCAAATAATGAGAAATGAATATGTGCGGGTCGCCAAGCATTGGGATGATTACGCCAAGGATAAGCGCCAGGTCGTATCGTGGTGAAACGATAATTCCCTTCTGCATCGGTGATAGTTCGGCCGGTACCGGTAAAGTTAGGATCTAACGGTGCTTCATGCTGATCATTTTTGTGTTGATAGCGTCCGGCTGCATTCGCCTGCCATAATTCAATCAAGGTATGTGGAACGGCTTTGCCATCTTCATCTAAAACACGACCTGCCACCAAGATGCGCTCACCAACAGGCTCTCCTATATGTTGACGCGTCAAGTCTGCATCGTTAGACGTAACACGTTCATGACCAAATACAGGGCCGGTTAGCTCCGATAAAGACTGAGGTAAAAGAATTAAAGCTTGTGATGGAGAGCGTTTAACGGTGGACCCATACGCTGGCGAAAGATAGTCGGGCTGACTACCTGCAGCCGGCATACGGTAGGGACGAAGATCCAACATGATGTTCCTTGTCTCGGGAATTATTTTTATGTCTTTAGGCCTATTTTCGCTCAGAGGCGATAAAGCTCAAAACTACGATGCACGCTCAAACTCAAAGCATGCATTCTTGATCAGATTGATTTCAACTCAATTAGATTCAGTGGTATTTGCTCACACTCGTTCAATCATCAACGCGATACCCTGCCCTACGCCTATACACATAGTACACAGCGCATAACGACCACCGGTTCTGTGTAACTGATACATCGCGGTCGTGACTAATCGAGCTCCGCTCATACCCAGCGGATGACCAAGCGCGATGGCTCCACCATTCGGATTAACGCGTGCATCATTGTCTGCAATACCCAACTCACGTAAAACTGCCAGGCCCTGAGCCGCAAAGGCTTCATTCAATTCAATCACATCCATTTGATCGAGTGTCATACCGGTCAGCTGCAATAATTTTTTAACAGCAGGTACCGGACCGATACCCATCACGCGAGGGGCCACACCCGCAGTAGCCATACCTATGATTCGAGCACGCGGAGTTAAACCATACTCTTTAATATGCGCTTCATCGGATAACAATAAAGCACACGCACCATCATTGACACCCGAAGCATTACCAGCGGTAATGGTGCCGTCCATTTTTACTACAGGTTTTAATTTGGCCAGCGCTTCTACACTGGTGACGCGAGGGTGCTCATCATTCATCACGGTGATGGGGTCGCCCTTTTTCTGCGGAATAATCACTGGAACGATTTCATCAGCGAGCGCACCAGAAGCTTGAGCTGCAGCGGCTTTATTTTGACTGGCTACTGCAAATGCATCTTGATCAGCGCGGCTGATGTGATAATCACTAGCGACATTTTCTGCAGTCTCAGGCATTGAATCAACACCGTACAGTGCTTTCATCTGCGGATTAACGAAACGCCATCCTATGGTGGTATCGAATATCTGAGCGTTACGCGAAAAAGCACTATCGGCTTTACCCATCACAAAGGGTGCACGGGTCATGGATTCAACGCCGCCAGCAATCACCAAACCTGCTTCACCCGATTTAATCATGCGTGAAGCAGTACCCACCGCATCCATACCTGAACCACACAAGCGATTAATCGTCACACCTGGAACGTCTATCGGTAAACCAGCCAGCAGTAATGACATACGAGCGACATTACGATTATCTTCACCGGCTTGATTTGCGCAGCCAAAAATAACTTCGTTGACTGCACTCCAATCCACGGTGGGATTGCGCTCTTGCAGCGCGCGTAGTGCAAGCGCGCCGAGATCATCAGCGCGCATGTCTTTTAAAACGCCACCAAAACGACCAATGGGTGTACGGATAGCATCACAGATAAAGGCTTGTTTCATCATTCTCTTCTAATTATTAATGGTCAAATATACTAAGCAAATCAGGCAGCAGTGAGTGGCACGCCAGATAATTTTTCCAGCTCGGGTAAAGTGAGTCCCTCGGTCATCTCTAGAACAACTAGCCCGTTCGCAGTGATATCAATCACAGCCAGATCAGTGTAAATACGACTCACGCATGCCATGCCTGTTAACGGATAGGTACAGTGTTCTACGATTTTGCTCTCGCCGCTTTTGGTTTGATGTTCCATCATCACGAACACGCGTTTGGCACCTATCGCCAGATCCATCGCGCCACCAACCGCCGGGATAGCGTCGGGCGCACCAGTATGCCAATTCGCGAGATCACCTTGCTTGGATACTTGAAAAGCTCCCAGCACGCAGATATCGAGATGACCACCACGCATCATTGAAAATGAATCGGCGTGATGAAAATAGGCTCCACCAGTCAGCAAGGTCACTGGCTGCTTACCCGCATTAATTAAGTCTTCATCTTCTTGGCCATTAGCAGGGGCTGGCCCCATACCTAAAATACCATTTTCGCTATGCAGAAAAACTTCGCGTGAGGGATCAAGATGATTGGCTACTAAGGTTGGCAAACCAATCCCGAGATTGACATAGGACCCTTCTGGAATATCTCGCGCCACACGGCTGGCGATCTCATCTCTTGTAAATCGCTTCATGCGTGAACTCCATTAACCTTAACTACGCGTTGAACAAAAATACCTGGGGTGACAATCACTTCCGGATCTAATTCACCCAGCTCGACTACTTGATCAACTTGAACTATCGTGCATTTGGCTGCCATCGCCATGATAGGTCCAAAATTACGTGCTGCTTTACGATAAACCAGATTGCCCCAACGATCTGCTTTTAAGGCTTTTATAAGTGCGAAGTCTGCGTGAATCGGGTACTCCAACACGTAATTTTTTCCATTGATTAGCCGCGTCTCTTTACCCTCGGCTAGCAAGGTGCCATAGCCAGTCGGCGAAAAGAACGCACCAACGCCAGCACCAGCGGCGCGTATGCGTTCAGCCAGATTGCCTTGCGGCGTTAATTCCAGCTCCAGTTCACCGCTACGATAGAGGCCATCAAATACGTAGGAATCGGCTTGACGTGGAAAAGAGCAAATAATTTTTTTCACACGACGTGCAGCCAGCAACGCTGCCAAACCGGTATCGCCATTTCCAGCATTGTTATTCACTATCGTTAGATCGGTCGCACCTTGATCAATCAAACCATCGATTAATTCACGCGGCATACCTGCATTACCAAAGCCACCGATCATGATGGTCGCACCATCATGAATGCCCGCCAACGCTTCCCGTAACCCGGGAACAATTTTATTCACCACAAAAAAATCCTTTACAGATGAACGCCTAAAAGCGAAATTTTCTAGCTCTTCTTAGCACATGTGTTTGCAAAATCCACTGAAGCGCCAATCCGATTATCGAACGAATGCTTGATTACAGAACATCTCGCCAGTGTATAGGCGGCATAAATCGGCTGCAAGGCTGCCTGTTTATTTTGTGTTCGATGGTCGAACCCCGAGATGACAGCCTGCTGTCAGTGTCAGGCTTACGCAACGAAAAATTAGGTTTCGACTAGCGACCGAATCAAGTTAGCAATGGAGACAACAACGATTGTCAATTAAGCATTGGGTTCCGCTACGGTAATTGAGCTCCACGCCATCGCGAGCGTAATAAGCCTCCAAGGTCGCTCGCCCCATTGTCCATTTTCATAGCGACATCACTATGCAGAACATTTCTCCCCTCAATTCCGAAAATCATACAGATCCCTTTCCTCCAGCAATGAACACGTCTGAGCAGAAAGAAGCTTCATCAACTACAACGCAGCCTCCAGAGCCCATGGAGACATTCGAACCCCCACTAACTACAACACAGTCCACAGCGATTCCAATAGCACCAGCCACACCTTCACTCACCATCGCGCAAGAAATCGATGCACTGACTGACCCCAGTTTCATGACCTCCATGGCGCGCGGCCTGGCGGTAGTCAAAGCCTTTTCCGACCAGCGTCGTGCGATGACTATTGCGCAACTCAGTCATAAAACGGGCATACCTCGCGCCGCAGTCAGACGCTGCCTGTACACACTCAAAAAACTGGGTTACGCCGGCTCCGATGCAAATAATTTTTTTCTAAAACCAAAAATACTGATGCTAGGGTATTCCTATCTTTCATCAACTCCACTCACGGTTTCTGCTCAACCGTGTTTAAACCACGTCAGCACTACTGTGGGTGAATCCTGTTCTTTGGCGGTGCTAGAACAAGGTGAGGTGCTCTATATATCGCGCTCACAAACGACACGCATCGTGTCGATTGCATTGAATGCGGGCAGTCGTCTACCTGCCTACTGCACATCACTTGGCCGCGTCATGCTAGCGTCACTAAGCAAATCGGAGTTAGATAATTATTTTGCGCGAGTTCCACTACTTCCACTCACCGATCGCACTGTGGTGTCGGAAGAACGGCTACGTGAAATTTTGGCAGAAACAGCTGCGCAGGGATATGCCATCGTTGAAGAAGAATTGGAAATTGGTTTGCGATCTATTGCAGTACCAGTAAGAGGAGCATCCGGCCTGGTCGCTGCTGCACTGAATATCGGCGCGCAGTCGGCACGCGTCTCTCGCGAACAAATGGAAAACGAATTCTTACCTGTATTACTCAACGGAGCCTCAGAGCTTTCGGTACTCCTGGCTTGAAAATCTGTATCCAACTAACACAATGCCTCGCCTGCTTTAGGGCAGCGAGGCACTGATAAGTCAAAAAAAGTCATTTGAAAATTTATCTCGCACTCGCCAGCTGCGAAGACTGCAATCGAAAATCTTTGGGTGACATTCCCATTTGCCGTTTAAAAAAACGAGTGAAATAAGCAGGGTCGGTAAATCCTAATAGCTCAGATATTTCTTTAATCGTCATCGACGTATAAATCAGCTCGCGTCTGGCTTCAAGGATTAATCGCTCATGTATCAGTTGCAAGGCCGATCGGCCGCTCATCTGACGACAAATAGCATTTAGGTGCGCCGCGCTGATGTCGAGCTGAACCGCGTAATGATCCAGCGTCGTATGCTTGGAAAAATTCTCATCGACCAGTGCAACAAAGCCTGCCAAATGTTCGCGCGCGCGCACCACGGAGACAGCAACTTTGTCACGTGCTTGTGCTAAATTTTCACGCATCAACCAAGCTAACGTCGTACTAACGAGCGATTCGATCACTGCCTGGTGATATCGATCGCGTTGCTGATATTCAAAGTACAACGCGCGTAATCCCGCTTCAATCGCTGCTGCACTGACTAAATCATGCAGACCACAGAGAACAGGCTCGGCAAGTTTCATCAACTCTTGGGCCAAATCGCTATCCAAGCTATCGATTAACGAATACGCCAATGTGACGACCATGCCATGCGCATCTTTAGAAAATTTAAAACCGTGCACGCAATGCTGCGGCACTAGCAAAACCGATCCCTCTTTAAGCTGACCTTGTTGACCATCGAGCTGAAAACGGGCCTCACCCTGCTCTAGCCAAAGGACTTGAAACAAGCCATGGTGGCGATGCGGATTAATCTCCCAATTGTGCAAGCGGCTACGTGAAGCAATTGATTCACAATGAATCCGATCAGGCACAGGTAATTGACCTTTCTCCCCATATAGCTGGAAGACTGGCACTTTGATAGCGGGTTTGGTCGGGATAGTCACGTGACAGTCCAAAAGTCTGGAAAATCCTCGAAATGTACAAGTTTAGGCCATGAAAGTCTATTCCTGTGAGAGCCCGATTAGGGGACTATCAAGCCCTCGCTGCCCGAATGCGGCCACCTTCGTCTGCCAAACATAAACTCATGAAAACTCAAGTTGCCATTATTGGTGCAGGACCCTCCGGCCTTTTGCTGGGACGACTGCTTGAATTACAAGGCATTGATAACATCGTCATCGAGGCCAAATCACCTGACTATGTACTCTCACGCATACGCGCTGGCGTCCTTGAACAAGGCACTCAGACACTGCTGCGCGAGGCAAAGGTGGGAGAACGCATGGATCGCGAGGGCCATGTGCATGATGGTTTTGCCTTGTCATTTCTTGGTCGACTGGAACGCATCGATTTACATGCACTGACTGGCGGTAAAACGGTCATGGTGTATGGCCAAACTGAAGTGACTAAAGATTTAATGGATGCACGCACGCAATCAGGCTCGCTCAGTTTTTACTCTGCAGATGACGTTGCACTCCATGATTTTCATAGTGACCATCCCAGTGTGAGCTTCACGAGTAATGGACAAAAACATATCGTTGAATGTGACTACATCGCAGGCTGCGATGGTTTTCATGGGGTGTCGCGTAAATCGGTACCTCCCGAATCGATTCGACTGTTCGAGCGTGTCTATCCCTTTGGATGGTTGGGGATACTGTCGCGCACTCCGCCGGTGTCGCATGAATTAATTTACGCTAATCATGAACGTGGCTTCGCGTTATGCAGCATGCGCTCCTCTATGCTCTCGCGCTATTACGTTCAATGCTCGTTGGACGATAAGGTTGATGATTGGTCTGACCAGCGCTTTTGGGATGAATTACGCTCGCGTCTGCCCGAGGATGCAGCCGCCTCGCTAATCACCGGCCCATCGATTGAGAAAAGTATTGCCCCTTTACGCAGCTTTGTAGCTGAACCCATGCAGTTCGGGCGCATGTTCTTAGTGGGTGATGCCGCCCATATCGTACCGCCCACGGGGGCTAAAGGTTTAAACCTTGCAGCCAGCGATGTTTACACTCTTTATAACATCCTGCGACTACGCTATCAGCAAAACCGGGTGGATTTGATTGCACGTTATTCTGAGATCTGCCTGCGCCGAATTTGGAAAACAGAGCGATTTTCGTGGTGGATGACGTCTATTTTGCATAAGTTCTCAGACGATGGCTTCAATCAGCGGATTCAGGAAGCGGAGCTGGAGTACTACACCAGCTCACTTGCTGGCAAAACGACCATCGCCGAAAACTACGTGGGATTACCCTACGAAGCCGTGGAATAGCTGTCTAAAGCCGACTCATCATCAATCAGGCGTAGCCGCAGAGATACAAATCGGGTAAATTTGCTTCACTATTTATTCCCTAACGCTTCATGAGCCAGCCCGTAGCCATTAAACCCAGTCCTAACCTCAACATCAGCGCTCTGAAAGCGAGTTGTTCTGCGTGCAGCATGCATCAACTCTGTCTGCCCATGGGATTAGGCGAATCAGATATGACTCGGCTCGATGACATCATTGGTCGCCGCCGCAAGATACCCAAAGACACTCATCTCTACCGTATCGGCGATCACTTTACGAATCTTTACGCGATACGACTCGGCCATTTCAAAACCTACCAAGTTAGTCCTTCGGGTGAACAACAAGTCACCGGTTTTCAGATGGCGGGTGAACTGCTGGGCATGGACGCAATTAGTACAGAACATCATCATTGTGATGCGATGGCACTAGAAGATAGTGAAGTCTGTGAAATTCCATTCGCACGACTCGAAGAATTATTTGGCACCATTCCTAGTTTGCTGCATCACTTTCATCGGATGATGAGTCAAGAGATCACGCGCGAGCAAAATGTCATGCTACTACTTGGGAATATGCGCGCCGAGCAGCGCTTTGCTGCGTTTTTGATTAATTTATCATCACGCTACGCAGCTCGCGGCTACTCATCGACGACCTTCCAGCTGCGTATGTCGCGCGAAGAAATCGGCAACTATCTTGGATTAACGATTGAAAGTATCAGCCGTTTACTATCGCGACTGAAAAAACAAGGCTTACTTAGAGTCGCTAATCGTGAAATCGAATTACTTGATATCACAAGAATGCGGGCAATGGCGGCGGGTACCGAAGTCTGTGATTAATAAACAGCCTGATTAAAACGGCGGCTGGCGCGGCGCTTCTGTGCTTAACAGATAAATACTCAACATGCTCGCTAACGAGCAAAACGCCCAGAAAAAGAAAAAGCCAATCGTGTAGGCTGCAATCGGCGGCAAATCGATGTGACCCCGAATGAGCATCAAATCGACCGGGTCAAAAATCGAAAAGAAAAAACCCTCTGCAAGAATCGCTGTCATAAACGACGGCCATAACACCGACATCGCTAGTTTCAACATGATTCGGTCTCCTTCAAATGCATCTTATGCCCTGTCCTGCAAAGGGCTGATGTCTATCGTATGTTGCTGCGGCCAACTCCAGTCACCCTGAAGCCGCCAGCTGCGTTCCGCATCTTCTATCTGTACTTGCCAATGCGCACGCTCCAGCATAGGCAACGCTACAGAAAATTTTCCTTCTACATCGGGTGTCACTACCATGCGCTTATCTTTCTGAGGCACGGTAGGATGAACTAACAACAACGTCAGTGGCAATTGATTGGTCAGACCTTTCATAGCACCGACCAAATTACCCGAAGCGGCTTCGTAACGCAGCGAAAACTGTAATCCTAAGGTCGCTGCCACCCGATCGCGCCGCAAATCTTGATTAATCGCCTTGCCTTGTTTGTAGTAGTCATCTACCACTAATGCATCAGCGCCAGAGAATGAAATCCACATCGTTACAAAACCCGCGACCAATACGACAAAGGGCCCTAACATTAACAACCAAGGCCAGCGATGTTTGTACCAAGGAGCCACCTGTTTATCGAGCGCATTTAATGTTGTCATGATTTTTCCAGTTAGCGCGGCACAAAAAATACGGCTTTTTCTTTGACATGAATATCAGGGTTATCGATATCGACTAAGGTAAACCAAATTTTATTCGAGCCCTTTTCACCCTTAGCTTCATCCACCCTAACATTCACCGCCACCGCTCGCGACTCGGTACCATTGAGAGCAAACTCGCCTGCGCCTTGCAGCTTTATGCTGTCGATACCGCTGACGCTAATTCGATAATGGTGCGCAGATTCATCCGTATTCATTAACTGCAAACGGTACACGTTTTCTATCATGCCGTTTTCAATCTCACGACCCATCGAGCCACGATCACGAATAACATCCATCTTCACTGGCGTTCGCGTTAAGAGAGTTCCAAAGAAAACGCTCACGATAACAATCAAAACGCTGGTGTAAATAAGGACTCGCGGACGAAACATGTGACTGAAAATTTGTTCCGCTGACCAGCGGTTGGCCATCGCATGATCAGTCCAATAGCGTACCAGACCACGTGGAGCGCCTATTTTATCCATGACGCTATTACACGCATCAACGCAGGCTGCACAACCGATGCATTCGTATTGCAATCCTTTACGGATATCGATACCCGTCGGGCAGACTTGCACACACATGGAACAGTCGATGCAATCACCTAAAGCTTTTGCAGCAGCAGGATCATCTTTGTGTCGCGCTCCACGTGGCTCACCACGCCCTGCATCATAGGTAATGATCAAGCTGTCTTTGTCAAACATGGCACTTTGAAAGCGCGCATAAGGGCACATGTATTTACAGACTTGTTCACGCATCCAGCCCGCATTGCCATACGTCGCAAAGGAGTAGAACAAGACCCAGAACCATTCCCATGGGCCCAGCGTCAAGGCGGAGACTTCATTCGCCAACACCGTAATCGGAGTGAAATAACCAACGAAGGTAAATCCTGTCCACAAAGCGAGAGCGCCCCAACTTAAGTGCTTAGCTAATTTTCTGGAAAATTTTCCTACGGAGGCTGGCTGACGATCCAAGCGAATGCGTGCGCTACGATCGCCTTCAATTTTGCGCTCTATCCACATAAAGATTTCGGTATATACCGTCTGCGGACAAGCAAAGCCGCACCAGACGCGCCCGAAAATAGCCGTGAATAAAAACAGAGAATAGGCACTGATGATTAACAGCGCGGCCAGATAAATAAAATCCTGCGGCCATAAAACAATGCCAAAAATATAGAACTTACGAGCGCCAAGATCAAACAGCACTGCCTGTCTATCATTCCACGAGAACCAGGGCAATCCATAAAAAAGTAATTGCGTGGCCCACACAAAAAACCAGCGCAAGCTGGCGTATCGCCCTTGTATTTCGCGCGGGTAGATTTCTTCCCGCGCTTGATACATTTTAATTACGGCGACTTCGGGTGATGCACTTTCCATGAATACCCTTTACTACCCACTCACTTGCTTGCAGCAGGTAAGGTCGAATTATTCGATAAACCCCAAACATAAGCGCTTAACAAGTGAACTTTTGCTTCGCCGAGAAATTCAGCAAACGCTGGCATCACATTGTTACGACCGCCACGGATGGTTTCCATGATGGTGTTTACACTGCCGCCGTAAAGCCATGTTTTATCCGTTAAGTTCGGAGCGCCTACAGCGGTATTCCCTTTGCCATCTGCACCGTGACATGCAGCACATGCAGCAAATTTCTCTTTACCGATAGCGGCCTTAATCGGATCAGCGGCTGAATCGGACAAAGACAACACATAGTGAGCTACGTTTTCTATGTCTTTATCCGTACCGACTGCAGCTCCCATCGGGGGCATAGCGCCATTACGACCTTTTAGAATGGTGGTCTTGATTGCATCAGGATCACCACCATGCAACCAATCACGATCCGTTAAATTCGGATAGCCTTTGTTACCGCGCGCATCGGAGCCATGACATTGCGCGCAATACGTCAGGAACAATCGCTCTCCAATCGCATGTGCTTGTGGGTCAGCAGCGAGCGTCTTGATATCGACTTGCTGATACTTAGCAAACAGCGGGCCATATTCTTCATCGGCGAGTTTTAATTCCTCTTCGTACTGACCTTTCGAAGCCCAACCTAATTTACCTGCATAGGTACCGAGGCCTGGATAAAGAAATAGGTAGGCCAAACCAAACACAATGGTGATATAAAAAAGCCACATCCACCAACGAGGCATAGGATTATTTAGTTCTTCCAGACCTTCATCCCATGTATGACCCGTTGTCTCAACATGACCTTCTTTTGATACCGGTGTTTTGATAGTCGATTGTGACCACAACAGCCAGGCACATCCAAACACGGAAACAATCGTCAATATCGTAATGTAGATTCCCCAGAACCCACTCGTGAAATCAGCCATGATGTGGCTCCTGCGCTTTGGTGTTTGATTGGTCGTCGGCAAAAGGCAGCATCGCTGCCTCATCAAAATCCTGCTTACGTGCGGCGCTATAGGCCCAAATCACGATACCGATAAAGGTGGTCATACAAATGATCGTTACAACACTACGCGCATCTGATACCCATTGAATGAAGTCCATGATTATCTCCGTGCCTTGATGTGTATACCCAGACCTTGCAGATAAGCCACGAGCGCATCCTGCTCTGTTTTTCCTTCTACTTCTTTAGCAGCGGCTGCAATTTGCTCATCGGTATACGGATCGCCTAGTCGCTTAAGCGCTTTTAAATGGGCAACGACTGATTGCGGATCCAAGTTCGATGTTGCCAACCAAGGATACGCAGGCATATTTGATTCGGGTACCAAGTCGCGCGGATTATTTAAATGCGTGCGATGCCAATCATCACTGTAACGACCACCAACCCTAGCCAAATCTGGGCCGGTTCGCTTTGAGCCCCATTGAAACGGACGATCGTAAACAAATTCACCAGCCACTGAATAGTGGCCATAGCGCTCAGTCTCGGCACGGAAAGGACGAATCATCTGTGAGTGACAGTTGTAGCAGCCCTCGCGCACATAGATATCCCGCCCTGCCAATCGCAGCGGACTATAAACCGTCAAACCCGCTACCGGTTCCGTGGTTGATTTTTGGAAGAACAGCGGGACAATTTCAACCAGACCACCAATGCTTACCACCAAAATCACTAGCAGTATCAGCAGCCAGGGTTTGCGTTCGATTTGATCATGAGTAAATTTCATTGTTCTCTCCTTTACTCAAGCGTGAGCGCCAGTCAGCGCAGGTATACGGCTATCCACCGGTTTACTGTCAATGACTGTCTTGTAGCTGTTGTAGGCCATGATCAGCATGCCTGCTAAATACAAGAGGCCGCCTGATAGACGAACGACGTAGTAAGGGTAAGTTGCCTTGACGCCTTCAACAAAGGTATAGGTCAGCGTGCCATCGGCATTCACTGCACGCCACATCAATCCTTGCATCACGCCGGCAATCCACATCGAAGCTATGTAGAGCACGATACCGATCGTCGCTACCCAGAAATGCACTTCGATCAGTCGCTTGCTCCACATTTCTGTTTTGCCTGACAAACGCGGCAGCAAATAGTAGATCGAACCCATGGAGATGAAACCCACCCATCCCAGCGCACCGGAGTGAACGTGACCCACAGTCCAATCGGTGTAATGCGACAAAGCGTTGACTGTTTTGATCGACATCATCGGACCTTCGAAGGTCGACATGCCATAGAAGGACAAGGAAACAATTAAAAATTTCAAGATAGGGTCATCACGCAATTTATGCCATGCGCCCGAGAGTGTCATGATGCCGTTGATCATGCCGCCCCAGCTCGGCGCCAATAAAATCAATGAGAACACCATACCGATCGATTGCGCCCAATCAGGCAAGGCGGTGTAGTGCAGATGATGCGGGCCTGCCCACATATAGGTAAATATCAACGCCCAGAAGTGAACGATAGATAAGCGATATGAAAATACGGGGCGCTCAGCTTGTTTCGGAATGAAGTAATACATCATGCCCAAGAAGCCCGCAGTGAGGAAAAAACCAACTGCATTGTGACCGTACCACCACTGGATCATGGCATCCTGCACACCAGTGTAGGCTGAGTAGGATTTAGTGAGTGTGGCTGGCATTGCTGCCGAATTCACGATGTGCAAAATCGCGACTGTCAAAATGAAAGCGCCATAAAACCAATTGGCTACATAGATATGCGAGGTCTTGCGTTTCCACAGCGTGCCAAAGAACACCACCGCATACGACACCCATACCAAGGCGATCAAAATATCAATCGGCCATTCGAGTTCAGCATATTCTTTGCCACTAGTGATGCCAAGAGGAAGAGTAATCGCAGCGGCCACAATAACGAGCTGCCATCCCCAAAAAGTAAACGAGGCCAGCGCATCGGAAAACAAACGCACCTGGCAGGTTCGTTGCACCACGTAGTAAGACGTCGCAAACAACGCCGAACCACCAAAGGCAAAAATCACCGCGTTGGTATGTAAGGGCCGTAAACGGCCATACGTCAACCAAGCGGTATCGAAATTGAGTGCGGGCCAGGCGAGTTGAGCGGCGATGATCACCCCCACCAACATGCCCACTACTCCCCACACTACGGTCGCCACCGCAAATTGCTTGACGACCTTGTAGTTGTAGTTCTGTGCTGTTTCCACAAAGACTCCCTCTGGTATACGACGAAGATGCCCGAAGGTTACGTTTCAATTGGGCAAATTTCCTTGACTTGAGTCAAATTTGAACCGATGGAGGACGCAACCCGCCTTAGATTATTTCTTGATATTTTGTTGTGACTCGTCGGTATCGGAATGAATGCTGTCGTCATCCTGCAGTATTCGCATGCCAGGACCTTCTAGGTCGTCGAACTGCCCGCCATCCATCGCACGAAAGAAAATCCAGAGTGCTACAAAGACAACGACGACGGACAAGGGAATCAATAAGTACAGCGCTTCCATTAGCGGGCCTTTAGCAAATAATGTGAACGGCGAGGCAGGCGCTCAAGGCGCAGCGCATTCATCACCACAACAGCCGAACTCACTGACATACCTAAACCCGCCATCCACGGTGCAAGCAAACCGAATGCCGCAGCAGGTATAGCCATCAAATTGTAGAGTGTGGCCCACGCTAAATTTTGTCGAATCACTTTCATGCAGGCGGCGGCCGCTTCTGCAATATCAATCAGTGATGAAAGCTTGGCAGACAACAGCACTGCATCCGCATGCGATTGAGCTAAGGCTGCACCCGATCCCATCGCGAATGAGACATCAGCAGCGCGCAACACAGCAGCATCATTCATTCCATCACCCACCATCACTACGCGTGCACCTACACTTTGCAACTGCTGAACGAATTCAAGCTTTTGCTGCGGCAGCATGCCGCCGTGTGCATCGTTTATACCCAACGTATCAGCCATACGATGCACGATGCCGGGCGCATCACCTGACAGCAGAATAACTTGCTTACCCTGCGACTGAAAATAAGTAATCACAGCCTGTGCATCTGGCTTCAAGGCATCCGACAAATCGAAACGTGCTAACCAAGCCGATGCCTTACCTAAATAAATGCAAGTCATGTCATGCGGTTCATCTGCCGCCATTGCCTTACCTGAGAGCGCAGAAACAAAGCTATGACTTCCTATGCGGTAGAACTCTCCAGCGATCATTCCTTCCAAGCCCTGCCCGACATGATGAGTAATCGTCTCTGCATGGACATTCGTTGCTGAAAGCTGCTCTGCTGCCTCTACCAAAGCACGCGATAAAGGATGCGCACTACCCGACTCAAGCGTGGCGGCTATGCGTAATACCTGCTCGCGACTCGCTTCACCTAAAATAGTTGTTTGCCTTAGCTGAGGTCGACCTTCCGTTAACGTACCTGTTTTATCTAAGACCACATGTGTAGAGCGATACAGCGTCTCGATCACGTGTGGCTGTATAACGAGTACGCCTTGCCTGAGTAATCGATCAGTGACTGCAGCGAGTGCTGATGGCGTTGCAAGGGACAAAGCACACGGACAAGAAACCACCAACACAGCAATCGCAATTGGCCATGCACGTGCGGCGTCATGCCAGCTCCAAAATGCCAACACAACTAAGGCAAACACTAACAGCAAACCAACAAACCACGCCGCCACACGATCGGCCCACTGCGCAATAGTAGGCTTACCTTGTCCCGCACTTTCAATCAAACGAATCAGTGCTGCCAAGGTACTGTCTCTAGCGACTTTTTCTACACGCAATATCACGGGCTGGCTGATATTCACCGCACCGCTTGCAATTGATTCACCGATTCGTCTAGGCTGCGGGTGGCTTTCACCTGTGAGCAAAGATAGATCGATCGTGGTTTCTCCATCGATGATGTGGCTATCGACAGCAATCGCTTCGCCGGGCTTACTGAGTATGATGTCACCCGCACGTAAGGTGGATGCCGCAACCATGGTCGTGTTTCGACTCGATGGAAAACCCACCATGAGATGAGCCGATTCTGGCAATGCGTATTGAAGTTTTTCTAACGAAGCTGCTGCTCGACGTCGTGCCACCAGTTCAACATAACGACTCGCCAGCAATAAAAAAATAAACATGGTGACGGAATCAAAATAAACCTCACCACCGCCAGTAATCGTTGACCACGTACTACCAATAAACGCTGCGGCGATACCCAGTGCAACGGGTACATCCATACCCGGCATTCGTACTTTAATGTCGGACCATGCGCCACGAAAAAAAGGCTGGGCCGAATACAGCACCGCAGGCAGGGTCAACAATAAACTCGCCCAACGCATCAATTGTTCTAAATCAGACTCCATGCTTCCGGCATCAGCCCAGTAAACCGGTACGGCATACATCATGACCTGCATCATCGACAAGCCAGCAACAAATAGTCGCTTGAACATCGTGCGCGCATTTTTGCGTAATAAGTCACCATGCTGAATCGGATCAAATGGATAAGCGACATACCCTACTTCGCGTACCGCGCGAATAATGTCGCTTGGTTTGGATAGTGCCGCATCCCATGTCACTTGCAGCTTTTCAGTCGCTACATTCAGATTTGCAGTCTTTAAACCCGGCACTTGTGCCAGTCGTTTTTCAATCAACCAAACACACGCCGAACAGCGTATGCCTTCGATCGACAGAATCGCCTGAGCATCACCCGCGTTATTTGTAAATTGCGCTGCTAATTCGGGACTGTCATACAAACTCAACGCGTCTGGCAGAGGCGCTGCAACACCGTCGGGTAACTGTTGGCGACTGCTGTAGTAGGTCGTGAGCCCCGAATCGACGATCGCTTGCGCTACTGCCTGACATCCCGGACAACACATAGGCTGCTCGATCGTATCAACGCGCACATGCCATGGGCTACCTTCTGGTACCGGAAGACCGCAATGAAAACAAGGCGTAGATGATTTCATAGATGCGCTGCTCATCAGTTCATCGACTCATCGAAGGAGTGATGCAGACAGCATCCAGCCAACCGTGCGAGATCCCCGTCGATATCCGAAACATACCTAATAACCCAAAGCTCAGTACGACTAAACCTGCGAGTGTTCTGACCATCGGCTTTTGTAAATTAGTCTGTAAGCGCGTACCTAGCAATCCCATGGAAAATAACAAAGGTAATGTGCCTAAACCAAACGCTAGCATCACCAGCGCTCCATGCAATGCGGAGCCAGTGAGTAGCGCCGTCATAAGCACGCTGTAGACCATGCCACAAGGTACCCAGCCCCACAGACTACCCAAGGCAGCCGCCTGCCACACCGTTTCAACCGGAAGAAAACGACTAATCAAGGGCTGTACCCTACGCCATAGCCATAACCCCAGGGACTCAACGCGCGCTAAGCCATGCCAGAGATTCATGAGTGTGAGACCGAGCGCAATCAACAGCACGTTAGCTAACCAGTAGCCTATGCTTTGCAATGTCGTTATACGAATCAGCGCTGGAATACTGCCTAACAAACCCGCCACAGCACCCGCCACCATGTAGCTGGCTATTCGCCCCAGATTAAACGCTAATACGCGCAAACTTCCCTCAGGAAGAAAACCTACTGAGCGAGTCTGGGTCACTACTGCGATGGGAAAATTCTTCGCAGGTGGGGTCGCGACAGAAAATGCGCCAACGATCCCGCCGCACATTCCTAGACAATGCACGCCGCCTAAAAGGCCGATAAGAAAAACGGGGACTAGTGCAAGTAGATTCACATCAGAGGATCAGAGAGTCTGAGAATAACGCGTTGTCTCCGATTGTAACCTCCGCGCTTGCTGCAGATGATGATCAAAGGCCATGCAGATATTTCGTATCAATAGACGCCCACGTAAGGTAACGCTTATCCATTCATCATCAATCGTTAGCAGACCCATTTCAGCAAACTCGTGTAACTGCTCTAACTCAGCTCCAAAATAATCATTAAACGTGATTGGGAAGGCTTGCTCTAATGAGCTTATTGATAACTCAAAATTACACATCAGCATTTGAATGATGAAGCGGCGAATTAAATCATCTAATGTCAATTTATAGCCGCGAGTAATCGGAAGCTGATCGCTATCCAGTGCTTGGTAATACTCATCCAGCGTTTTTGCATTCTGGCTATAAGAAAGTCCTACCGAGCTGATTGCTGAAACACCGCATGCAACCAAGTCTGCTTCAGCGTGGGTTGAATATCCTTGAAAATTTCTATGCAAACGACCCTGACGCTGTGCTACAGCAAGCTCATCATCAGGCTTAGCAAAATGATCCATACCGATATAAACGTAACCGGCCTGATTGAGTTTTTTAATGCAGAGCGCCAGCATATCGAGCTTGGTATCTGAACTCGGTAGATCTTTTTCATTGATACGCCGTTGTGGCTTAAATAGATGGGGTAGATGGGCGTAGTGATAGACAGCGATACGATCGGGATTAGCAGCAATCACTCGCGATAATGTCTGCTCCATCGTCACCATCGTCTGCTTGGGTAAACCATAGATCAGATCAATACTGATCGACCTAAACTTAGCAACTCGCGCCGCGCGAATCACATCCAGTGTTTGCTGCTCGGGTTGTAACCGGTTCACTGCCTTTTGCACATCAGGATCAAAATCTTGCACGCCTAAACTGAGTCGATTAAATCCTTGAAGACGTAATTGATGGATGCGGTCTGGAGTCACACTACGCGGATCGACTTCAATCGAGTATTCACCGCTTTCATCGTCTGACATTTCAAACCAACGCCGTATATGCTCCATCAAATCCTGCATCTGCTCATCCGATATCGGAGTGCCGCCACCAAAATGCAGTTGCTCAATCTGATTAATGCCGGCAAAAAGCTTGCCTTGCATAGCGATTTCTTTTTTAAGGTAGTCCAGATAGACAACTGCTTTCTCTTTATTTTTAGTGACTATCTTGTTACAGCCGCAGTAATAACAAACCGTATCGCAAAAAGGAATATGTATGTATAGCGATAAAGGATGATGGCCACCTCGGGAACGAACATGGCTAACTGCCTGTTGGTAATCACGATAACCAAAGCCAGCGTTAAATCGGTCAGCGGTGGGATAGGAGGTATAGCGCGGACCGCTTTGAGAAAGGCGGCTAATTAAGTTAGCGTCAAACTCTACCTGCTGAATACTCGGAAGATTTGTTAGTAATATAGACATTTTTTCTGACTCCGCACCCTCCGCGCATATGTTGTGAGCGCAGATCTTAGTGCGTGCTGAGTCTAGTGAGACTACTAGGCAATTACCTTGACTTATGTCAAAACTCACAGAGCGTTGATTTTTATCGCTGCGCGAAGGTCCCAAATATCGGCC
>JBEDHZ010000005.1:0-22153 GCA_041173845.1 Pseudomonadota bacterium | reverse complement strand
ACCACGCAAGGTATCGCACAACTTCTCAACGACTTTGGCGGTAAAACGGATGCCCATCAACTCATTCGAAATCGCTTCTTGCGCTTTCACGTAAGGCTTAGAGTTGTAGCCATCTTTCTCATACGACTTACGCATCTTGTCGAAGTTGGAAGAGATAACAGCAAACTTCTCCAACGAATCGCGCTTAAGTTGCTCTAACTGCTCAGCTGAAAAACCAGCTGCGCCGCCGTTAGAGTTATCTTCTTCTTCGCCCTCTTCGCCTTCCTCGTCTTCCTCATCCTCGTCTTCTTCATCGCTAGCAGCAGATTTGATGACGGGTGTAGGGATAGGCTCATCCACGGCGTTCGGATCGACCAAGCCATCAACCACTTCATCGATCTTGGCTTCGTCTTTCGAAATACGATCTGCCATGGCGAGGATTTCAGAAATCGTCATCGGGCATGCAGAGATCGCCTGAATCATATCTTTGAGGCCGCCTTCGATACGCTTGGCAATTTCAATCTCACCTTCGCGCGTCAACCTCACCTTCGCGCGTCAACAACTCGACAGTACCCATCTCACGCATGTACATACGAACCGGATCGGTCGTACGGCCAAAATCAGAATCCACCGTTTGCAGTGCAGCTTCAGCGGCGGCATCGGCATCATCATCATTAGCGACAGTGGCGACGTTATCTGACAACAGCAAAGCTTCAGCGTCCGGTGCTTGCTCGTAGACGGCAATACCCATGTCATTGAAGGTACCGATGATGCCTTCGATGGCTTCCGGATCAACAATGTTTTCTGGGAGGTGATCGTTAATTTCTGAGTGCGTCAAAAAGCCACGATCTTTACCGAGCTTGATCAGTGTTTTAAGTTTTTGACGACGACGCTCGAGCTCTTCTTCAGTTGCTTCAGAATCGGCTGCAAAGGCATCTTTAAGAAATTGCTTTTCTTTGGCTTTACGATCTTTGGCGCGCGCTTTGTCTGCAGCTTTGAGTTCTGCGCGCTCAACGGCATTGAGTGCTGCGACTTCTTCGTTCTCTGGCTGAAAATCGCGCGGCTTACGACCACGACGACCAGGTACCTTGATACCCGGCAGGATGTAGCCCGAGGTATCGATTTCGGCCAATGCAGCGGCGTCGGTCGTTTGTTTAACCGACATAATTTTTTGATCAGACTGAGTCGCCGTCTTTACAACGGAAGCTGGCTTAACGACTTCTGCCGGCTTTTTAGCTACAACTTTTACATCGGGTTTCTTGGATGTCACGGACACTTTCTTTGCAGGTGCTTTCGGCGTGACGGCCGGTTTGGCAGTTGCCTTACCAGCCGACTTCACCGCGGTTTTGCTGGCGGCGACAGTGGCCTTCAAAGGCTTCTTTGGCGCCGGCTTGACAATTGACTTGCCGGCTTTTGAGACAACTTTGCTGGTCGGTTTGTTCGCTGTTTTTTTAACGGCAGCCTGTTTTGATTTCACGGCCGGCTTGGCTGCAGTCTTGGTGACTACTTTTTTTGCCGGAGCCTTGGCTGCTTTTTTCACAGCAGGTTTCGCTGGAGCTTTGGCACTTTTTGCCGAAGCTTTAGACGATGTAGGTTTAGCGGCCTTAGATTTGGTCACAGTAGTTTTAACGGGTTTTTTGTTCGTCGCCATGGGTTCATCCACCAAATGGAATTGCCGATGCTGCAAAAGGAACTGGAGCACGGGCCGAGCTGACTCGTCAGCTTTGTTGCAGGCCGGTCATTTGCCGGGCTAATCTGCGGGGTCGGGGCCGTCTGTCCAGCAGGATCAATAAAACGTTTCGGGCTTCAAGAAGCGCCTCAGAAAATGTCGATGGAAATAACGCAATACATCACCAGCGGCACTTTCGGAGACGTCCTAAGCCGTCGATTCAAAAGCTTTTAAGTATATCACAAGCAAGCCTATTCTCTTTCTGATAAGACTTGATTCAACCACAATACTCATCTCAATGAAAATATCGAAATGCTAATGTTTGTCAATCTATTTCCTTTGCGATCAATCGACACGCTATAAAACACAATCAGTCGATCGCATTATCTTTGTCGGCAGCAGCCCGTAATTTTTCAAGCTCCAAAGATATTTCGCGATAGCGAGCGCGCTGCTCTTCACTCGCCAAACCTCCAGCTGCCAGCTGATCTTGCTCAGATTTCAATAATCGAATCGTAGTCTGACGCACAGCCCCGGCGAGTTCACGCTTAGCTAGTTCGGGATCCGAGACTGGCTCAGCAGCAATTTCACCCATCATTCCATCGAGATCAGCGCCCTGCTCGCGCAGCGCTTCTGACAATGCCGCAAAATTTGCATTCGCTGAAATCGAACGCGCTGCATCCACTACCATTTTCAGCATGGCACCTGAATCAGGTGCAGCATGACTAATCATCTCCAACTCACGATCGCCCAACGTACTTGCCAATGAAGGATGACTCAACAGCAATCGCAACACTTGCCGTTCTAGTTCGACGGGAGGCTTGCGACGAACTGCCGGTGCTGGCGCACGCTTGGAAGACACCCGCGTTTCCAGCTCAAACAACGATTCAATTTCTTGCACACTGCTTTCAGTAATTTGCGCTAGCTGTCGCAACAACTGCAATCGCAATGCCGAAGCAGGCATCGCTTGCAATAAGGGCTTAGCATCAAATTGCGCACGCGCACGACCTTCGGCCGTCGATAAATCTTTACCCTCAGTGACTTCGCTTACGAGAAACTGCGACAACGGTACCGACTCTAAAACTAATTTCTCAAATGCCTGATTGCCATGCTCTCGAATGTAGCTATCGGGGTCATGCTCTTTAGGTAGGAATAAAAATTTTAACGTGCGACTATCTGACGCATGCGGCAGACACGCTTCTAATGCGCGGCGCGCGGCGCGACGTCCTGCTGCATCGCCATCAAAACTAAAAATAACCTGATCGGTTTGCCGTAATAATTTCTGCACATGGATAGGTGTGCACGCTGTACCCAAGGTGGCGACCGCTTGCTCAAAACCAAATTGCGCCAGCGCCACTACATCCATATAACCTTCGGTGACGAGCACATATCCCTTGTCACGAATAGCTTGACGCGCTTCGAACAAGCCATACAGCTCGCTGCCTTTTTGAAACAGTGGAGTCTCAGGTGAGTTCAAATATTTTGGTTCACCAGCACCCATAACTCGCCCACCAAAACCAATCACCTGACCTTTGGTATTTCGAATTGGGAACATGATTCGATCGCGAAATCGATCGTAACGCTTACGCTGACCACCTTCTTCTTCGCTGCGATCAATCACCAAGCCGGATTCAACGAGTACCGGGTCGTCATAATCTGTAAATACCTGACGCAAACTATCCCAGCCTTCGGGGGAATAACCTATCCAAAATTTAGCGGCAATCTCACCACTCAACCCACGACCTTTGAGGTAATCAATCGCAGCACGCGCACCACGTAATTGCTGTCGGTAAAAATTACACGACAAGGTCATCGCATCTGAAAGCGCCAGCGTTTTTGCTTGTAACTGTGCACGCTGCGCAGGCGGCAACTTATCTTCTTGCTCGGGCACTGCCATACCAACGCCCTGCGCAAGATCTTTCACAGCTTCGACAAAACCTAAGCCAGAATATTCCATCAAAAAACCAATTGCCGTGCCATGCGCACCACAACCAAAGCAGTGATAAAACTGCTTCGTGGGGCTCACTGTAAAACTGGGTGATTTTTCGTTATGAAACGGGCAGAGTCCGCCGAAATTGGCGCCGCCTTTTTTAAGCTGAACATAGCGACCCACCACGTCGACGATATCAACGCGATTTAATAGATCCTGAATAAAACTTTGCGGGATCATCGAGCGAGCGACGTCGTGGCGCTAGTGTTTGATGAAGGGTCAGGCGACTTATTTAGTCAGCGCTGCCTTGACCATCGCGGACACCGCAGTCATGTCAGCGCGGCCAGCGAGCTTAGGCTTAAGTACGCCCATCACCTTACCCATGTCTTGTGGGCCAGCGGCGCCAACAGCTGCGACGGCTGCACTAACTTCAGCATGCACTTCAGCGTCCGACAAAGCAGCAGGCATATAGGCAGACAAAATCACTAATTCGGATTTTTCTATATCGGCTAAGTCTTGACGACCGCCTGCCTCAAACTGAGTAATAGAATCTTTGCGTTGCTTAATCATTTTTTCAATGACCGCCAAAATCTGCTCGTCTGTCAGCTCAATGCGTTCATCGACTTCTTTTTGTTTGATGGCCGACGTCAGCAAACGGATCGTGCCCAAACGTGCACTTTCCTTGGCGCGCATAGCGGCTTTCATGTCGTCGGTAATCTTTTCTTTCAAGCTCATGGTATCTCCTGGACAGGCCACTTAAATACTCGGCCACATAAAAACGCCAAAACCCGCTGCGGGTACTCCGGAGCGGGTTTGCGATGTGATTGCCTCACCCTGGGGCGAGGCACACGATCAGAACAGTTTCTTAGGCAACTGCTGGCTGCGGATGCGCTTGTAATGGCGCTTCACGGCGGCAGCATGCTTGCGTTTGCGCTCAGAAGTAGGCTTTTCGTAGAATTCTCTAGCGCGCAATTCGGTCAGCAGACCGGTTTTTTCAATGCTGCGCTTGAAGCGACGTAAGGCAACTTCAAAGGGCTCGTTTTCTTTTAGGCGAACAGTGGTCATGAATTGATAAAAATACACTGGATTAAGCAGAGCCGGCGATTATAACAGCCGATCTTCCTTAGAGGAAGCCTAACGATGAAATCCTTTTAAATTACCGAAAGCCATACTAAAAAGATAATCCCGCCGCGACCCCGGAAGCCCAAGCCCACTGAAAGTTATAACCGCCTAGCCAGCCGGTGACATCGACGGCTTCGCCAATGAAATAAAGACCCGGAACCTGATTAGCCATCATGGACTGCTGCGATAAAGCCCGAGTATCGACCCCGCCCAGTGTGACTTCAGCCTTGCGATAACCTTCAGAGCCGTTCGGCACCAAGCTCCAGCGATTGATAGATTCGCCTAGCCGTCGCAATTGCTTGTCTGGCAACTCGGGCACGCGCGCATCCGGGCTAAACCCTTGCGCCATTAGCCATCCCTCCGCCAAGCGAGTAGGCAGAAACTGGGATAACCAGTTACCCAAATTTTTACGAATGGCCTGCTTTTCGTCGATCAAGGTCTGGACTACATCCAACGTCGGCAACAGATTAAGGGTTAAAGCCACCCCATCGCGCCAATAGCTAGAAATCTGTAACACCGCCGGCCCAGACAAACCTCTATGGGTAAATAACAAGTCTTCGCGAAACTGCCCGCGTGATTTTTTCTCACCACAGGCAATATCCACTTCCAGCGAAATACCCGCCATGGATACAAACGACTGCCAACTGGATTCATCAAAGGTTAGCGGTACTAAACCTGGACGAGGCTCAACTACTGGCAGATCAAATTGTTTCGCGATTCGAAAAGCAAAATCAGTCGCACCTATTTTAGGTATGGACAAACCACCGGTAGCGATCACCAATGACGAGGCGGTAATAAGTCCATCACCTGTTTTCACCGAAAAACAATCTCCTAGTTTTTCTACCCCTTTAACTGAAACTGGCATACGCCACTGCACATGGCCAGCATCACATTCCGCTTTGAGCATCGCAATAATGTCTTCTGCCGAGCGATCGCAAAATAATTGGCCCTTATGCTTTTCATGAAAGGAAATGCCATGACGCTTGACCAATGATAGAAAATCCTGCGGTGTATAACGCGACAGCGCGCTTTTACAGAAGTGTGGATTCTGAGAAAGGAAATTCTGAGGGCTGGTATCGGTATTCGTAAAATTACAGCGCCCGCCACCGGAGATACGAATTTTTTCTGCTAGTTTTTCTGCTTGATCGATCAGTACAACACGCTTGCCGCGTTGCCCTGCTACTGACGCGCACATCATTCCAGCCGCGCCTGCACCTATGATAGCAACATCAAAATGATCACTCATGATTTTGCTTCTTCAGTTGGCGTGCTACGTTGATGCATTGCCTCACTTGTTCAGCAATCGGCTCAGGTACTGGCTGTCGGTGCGCTAATACTTCGCTTATCCAATCAGCGGTAGTCTGCGCATCACTGGCATCAGGCAATGGCGGCAGCTCATCAACCGGCGATTGTTTTTCTACTAAAACCGTCGCCTGATTGTTATGAAACCAAGTAACTGACTGCGCGCGTTTTGCATTTGCCACTGTTTCACCTTCTGTGCCACGCATCAGAAACACATCGCCACGTTGCGCTGGCGCTTGCGTAGAAAAATAATCACTTAGCATCGTCAGGTACTCTGGATGTGTATACGAAACCAACCTTAATGCAGGCGCAGCAAACGGCTGCATGATCTTGACTAACGTATGCGTTGAATTACGCAAACCTAATACGCGACGCACTTCCAGCAAGCGATGTACGCGAGGAGCAAGCCATTGAATGGGGAAAAATACGGGCTGACGTTGTTCAAAGCTATGCAACACACTATCGTTTCGATCATCCTCTTGCGTTACTGGCTGCACTCCGAGCAGCTGCAGTATTTCTGCACTGGTGACTCTACCGGGATCATTCAGCAAACCATGCATCAAAACGGGCACACCCTCACGCGCTAGCAGCAAAGCTAATAAGGGTGTCAAATTGGGGAATTGTCGCGAACCGTTATAACTAGGGATAACCACAGCCGCGTATTCAGACTCAGGCGATGGTAACGCATCGAAGGAAGATTCCACTGCATCTAAAAAACCAGCAATCTCAGCGACTGATTCACCCTTGATGCGCATACCAATCAGAAAGCCGCCCAATTCAAGATCGGATAGCTCACCATTTAACATGGCCGTATACAGCATTCGTGCGTCATCGCGAGATAGATCGCGCGCGCCTTTCTTGCCACGAGCGATTTCTCGTATAAAAGGCGCGGCTGAAAAAGTAGAGTTGTTGCTGTCCATAGAGCAGAAGCTTACAACGAATAGCTAATGATGGCCTGAGCATTCGCTTGAAGTCCTTTTTGGTTAACGGCTCGTTAAATTCATGTGGACTTGAGCTTTACTCTAAAATGCAGCATTCACCGACTGTTTTTACATTCCTCAAATGATTGTTCTTGGCGTTGAATCCTCTTGCGACGAAACGGGTCTGGCGCTATATGACACTAAGCGTGGCCTGCTGGCGCACGCTCTTCACTCACAAGTAGCGATGCATGAAGAGTACGGCGGAGTAGTACCTGAACTCGCCTCACGCGATCACGTTAAACGTGCCATCCCTTTATTAGAAAAAATACTTTCTGACAGCGGACTGTCTTTATCAGCTATCGATGCCATCGCATATACGCAAGGCCCCGGACTAGCGGGTGCTCTGTTAGTCGGAGCCTCTATCGCTAATGGCTTGGCGCTTGCGTTGGGTAAAGCAGTGCTGGGAGTTCATCATCTCGAAGGACATCTGTTGTCGCCGATGTTGTCGAAGAATGCCCCCGAATTTCCGTTTGTTGCGCTACTCGTTTCTGGTGGTCACACGCAATTGATGCGCGTTGATGGTGTCGGTGAATACACCCTACTCGGTGAAACGCTCGACGATGCCGCGGGCGAAGCGTTTGATAAATCTGCCAAATTGCTTGGCCTAGGATATCCAGGTGGTCCAGCCATATCCCGCTTAGCAGAGCATGGTGATCCTAGCGTGTATTCATTACCGCGCCCTATGCTGCATTCAAAAAATTTAGAATTTAGTTTTTCAGGATTGAAAACGGCCGTACTCACCCTGGTAAAAAATCATCCCGGTGAGTTGAATGAAAACGATAAGGCGAATATCGCGCGATCATTTGTGGAAGCGATCGTTGATGTACTCGTCGCCAAATGTCAGACGGCACTGAAAGATACAAAACTAAAACGACTGGTGATTGCTGGTGGTGTGGGAGCTAATGCTCAATTACGTGAAGCACTGAATGCCGCCGCGCGCAAAAAACATTTTCAGGTGTTTTATCCTGAACTAGAACTCTGTACTGACAATGGCGCGATGATTGCGTTTGCCGGCGCACTCAGACTTCAGCGCGATCCGAATGCAGCAAGCCATGATTATGGATTTACGGTCAAACCGCGCTGGCCATTACACGAGTTGCGCTGAAATTCGAATTCAACTTTCAGCCACCTTGATTGGTTGCCCCATTCTCTTCGCTTGAATCTGTAGGCTGTTCTTTTTTCTGCCCTATGCGGCTTTCTTTACCACTCAAAAGATTAGCGATGTTAGTTCGATGCCTAAATATAAGTAAGGCGCTCATAACTACCACTGCCAGCAATGGTGGTCGCACACCAAATAATAAGGCGTAGTAAAACGGCGCAAACACAGCAGCTGCCAATGCAGCCAACGACGAATAGCGAAATGCACGCGCAATGATTAGCCAAGTCGCCAGCGTCGCTAAGCCGAGTATGGGATTTAATCCGAGCAGAACGCCTAAAGCGGTTGCGACACCTTTGCCACCTTGAAATCGAAAAAACACTGGCCACAAATGTCCGGCAAAAACGGCAAAGGCCACTCCAGCGATAATTTCATCACCCAACTGCAATGATTGACTAAAATAAACCGCGGCCGCAACGGCAACCCAGCCTTTGACGCAATCACCCAACAAGGTCAGTGCAGCAGCAGCCTTATTGCCTGTTCGTAGTACGTTAGTCGCTCCGGGATTTTGCGATCCATAAGTGCGGGGATCATCCAGCTTAAAAAATTTGCTAACAACGATCGCAAAAGAAACCGAACCCAACAAATACGCAGTAAGAATAAAAATAACGGCAGTCATATCAAAACTTTACTAAAAAGAGAGCGTGACATTGTCAAGCTGCGCATAGTACAGGAGTCGAAAGTCAACACGATGAATTCGACTGCTGCTACACCCACCTTACTAACCTCGCGGATGATGTTGCGAATGAATTTTTTTAAGTCGCTCACGCGCTACGTGAGTGTAAATCTGAGTAGTAGAAATATCTGCATGCCCAAGCAAAAGCTGAACCACACGCAGGTCAGCACCATGATTTAACAAGTGGGTTGCAAAAGCATGGCGCAGAGTATGCGGCGATAAGGGAACATGAATATCTGCCTGCAATGCATATTTTTTTATCAGTGTCCAAAACATCTGGCGCGTCATCGGCCCACCGAGTGCAGTCACAAATAAAGCATCATTCACTTTTCCATTAAGAATAGTGAGGCGTGCTTCTTTCAAATAGCGCTCTATCCAACCTCTGGCTTCTTCACCAAACGGAACCAAGCGAGTCTTGTTACCTTTGCCTGTAATACGCAAGACACCTTCATTCATTCCGACTTCTATCGTTTTAAGAAGCACCAATTCAGAAACACGCAAACCACTGGCATACATCACTTCCAGCATCGTCCGATCACGCAGACCGAGTGGTGTTGTGACATCTGGCGCAGCAAGCAATGATTCCACATGCTGCTCGGAAAGTGTCTTAGGAAAACGTGGCGGTTGCTTTGCAGATTTCAGCTTCAGACAAGGATCGATTTGAATCTGTCCGTTACGCAGAGCGTATTGATAAAACCGCCTCAGAACAGCCAACCGACGGTTCGATGAACTTGCCTTAGTCGTCGTATGACGAAAGGCAAAATACGCATTTAAATCAGTATCCGTAACTTCATGCAGATTCTTGTTGCGCTCCGATTGAAGCCAAGCTGCAAATAAAAGTAGATCACGCTTGTAAGCATCAAGTGTATTACGCGACAAACCATCTTCGAGCCATAAAGCATCGCAAAATTCATCGGCGATTTCTTGGCCGACTGCTGCGGGCTTATCTGTAGCTACCGTCATCAAAATCCCGGTACCTGCTCATGCCGCAACAACCAGCGCTTCACATTCTGATGAAAACCACCATCATGACGAGCAAAGCCACCAATCCCGCTTGCCGCCGTGACCCGATGACAGGGAATAATCAGCGGATACCAATTCGAACCACAGGCTTGACCCACAGCACGCGGAGCAGAACTAATACGCTTCGCCACTTGACCATAAGTCAGCACACTGCCTCGAGGGATAGCATTAATTACGTCCCATACTTTGCGCTGATGATCAGAACCAACAACAGGTAATTCGATATCAAATTCAAAGTCGGGATTTTTGAAATACGCCTGAACTTGCTTCGCTATTTTTTTGGATAATGGGTCTTGGCCGGACTTAGGTTCATACTCGGGTGGCAGGTAAGTGAGCTCACGTAATTCGCCGCGCTCTACGCGAATACCAATCGCTCCAAAAGGAGCCGCCACGATAGACGAAAATAATTCAGCTATTTGCTTTGACATAGACACGGCTCCACCATGAACACTGCTTGTTCAATCTGAGATTCATCCACCAAATAATAATCGCGGCAGCCAGAGCGACAACTGCGGCACATAGGTAATCAGTAGCAAAAATCCTAGCATAGTGAACAACCATGGCAAAACCGCCACGGTTAATTCGGTGATGCCCATCTTAGTTATCCCCGAAGCCACATACAGATTCAATCCTACGGGTGGATGACACATACCGATTTCCATGTTCACCACCATGATGATTCCAAAGTGCACAGGGTCGACGCCCAATGCCACAGCGACTGGAAAAAGAATCGGCGCCATGATCAATACAATCGATGAAGGCTCCATCACATTGCCTGCCAATAGCAGTAAAAGATTCACCACTAACAGGAAACTGATCTGACCCAGACCTTTATCCATGATCCAGCCCGCCATCGCTTGCGGTATACCTTCGCTAGTCATTAAAAATGAAAACAACACAGCATTGGTAATGATGTATAGCAGCATGGCGGACATAGATGCTGAATCCAGCAACACTTTACCAATCTGAACCAGGCGCAAATCACGGTAAACATACACCGCAATGACGAAGGCATAAACGGCCGACATCGCCGCTGCTTCAGTGGGTGTGAATATGCCCGTGTAGATGCCACCCATCACCACAACAATCAACAACAAGCCCCAGACACTTTCTTTAAATGCCTGCCAACGCTGCAGCCACGTTGAGCGTGGCATACGCGGATAATCCTTGCTGCGTGCCAGTATCCAGGTCGTCAAGCCTAAGAAAAACGCCAACAACAAACCCGGTATCACACCTGCTACAAATAATTTACCGACCGAGGTATTTGTAGAGACGGAGTACATCACCATCACGATCGACGGCGGAATCAAAATTCCTAGTGCACCTGAAGTGGTGATAACACCCGCCCCAAATGATTTTGGATAACCTTGCTTAACCATTGCCGGCAGCAAGATCGATCCAATCGCCACCACGGTTGCGGGCGATGACCCTGACACTGCTGCAAATAGCGCACAGGCCATGACTCCCGACAAGGCCAATCCACCGTGCCAATGCCCCACCATAGAAGTGGCAAAGGTAATCATGCGTCGTGCCACACCACCATGCGTCAGAAAATTTCCGGCTAAGATAAAAAACGGAATCGCCATGATTTCGAATTTTTCTATACCCGTAAATAACTTCAGGGCGACGGCCTGCACAGGCACATCGGTCATGGTAAATAAAAAAGTGAGTACCGTCAGGCCGAGCGCGATCGATATCGGCATGCCACTCAACATCAATACAATCAGTAACGCAAATATAATGAGCGCGTTCATTGCCGACCCTCCGCTGCATCCTGGACTAGTCCTTCAACATGCGCATGATCATGTACTGGCAACTCACCGCCTCGAGCAAAGTTCCAGCTCACTTGCAAAAACCGAAAACACATCAGAGATGAACCCAGAGGGATAGCGAGATACACAATCCAAATAGGTAGCTCAAGTACCTCCGATGTACTCGATGTACCCGACAGCTCATATACAAAATCTGCACCCAGCGCTGCGATGATGCCGGTAAAACTTGCACCTGCTAACAAACCAAATAAAATAAATTTTTTCTTCAGCGGCGTATTTAAGCGATTAATCAACACGTCGACGCCCACATGGATACCTGTTCGCACACCGTAGGCTGCACCGAACTTAGCCATCCACACAAATAGGTAGATCGTTAACTCCTGAGCCCAGCTAGTATTTAAGCGCAACAGAAAATCCTGTATGACAGGAATCGGTAGCCCTGAGGCATATCGATGTACCACGGCCACAAAAATAATCAATGTGGCAGCAGCCATCAAAAAGGCGATAAACCATTCTTCTAAGTGATCTAGAAATTTCATCGTTAGACCTATACGCTCAGGTTACGCACCAAAAAAACTTACTTACCTGAAGCAGCTTTGCTGGCAGCTGCAATCAAGTCTTTACCAATTCGTTCTTCCATCGTTTTATGCACTGGCAACATCACTTTTCGCCACTCTGCTTTTTCTGCTTCTGTTGGCATATACACGGTCGTCTTTCCAGATTTACGAATCGATTCAAGTGCAGCTTCATTTTCTTGTTGCGCAATTTTATTTGCATACTCGGTTGCCTCCCTCATTGCGCCATCAAGTTGACTACGCACATCGGCTGGTAGCTTTTCCCAGAATTTTTTATTCACAACGACGGCATAACCAATATAACCATGATTGGTGACCGTCATATGCTTCTGCACTTCATGCATTTTTTGGGTATACAAATTCGACGGCACATTTTCGACACCATCAACCACACCGGTCTGAAGTGCTTGATACACCTCGGAGAAAGCCATCACTTGAGGATTAGCTCCCAGCACACGCATCTGCTCATCCAATACCTTTGATGCCTGAATACGCAGCTTCAAACCTTTGAGGTCTGTCGGCACATGCATAGAACGATTCGATGACATGATCTTGAAACCATTATCCCAAAATGAAAGCCCAATCAAACCTTTGGTCTCTAGCCTTTTCAGCATCTCTCTTCCAACCGGGCCATTGGTCACACGCTCGAGTGACTGCTGATCAGTAAACAAATAAGGAAGGTCAAACAATTCAAATTCCTTGACACCCAGCGGACCGAACTTTGCCATCGAAGGTGCCAGCATTTGCACTGCACCGAGCTGCAAGGCTTCTAGTTCTTCTTTGTCTTTGTAAAGGGTACTGTTAGCGTAGACCTCGATCTTGACTCGACCTTTGGTGGCAGCTTCAGCTAATTCTTTAAATTTTTCTGCAGCTTTACCCTTGGGTGTGTCTTTCGCTACCACGTGACTGAATTTGATAACGATAGGCGACTGGGCCCATGCGTTAGAAGCCACCACTGACATCAGGAATATAGCGAGAAAAGAACGTCGAATCATAGAAATCTCCAAAGGGTAGTACTAAGCAATTTACTAGTGGGTCGGCGCGTATTGTGTCTGCTGATGGCGAGTATGACAACCACCCTGTGACTCAAGCTCATTAAAAACCCAAAATTAGCCCATAGTCAGTAACTTTTGCCGAATGTCGTACCATCAGGTTCCAACTTTGCCTGCATTTATGAACGTTCTCACCTTATTACTCCCCGATTTTCTGCTCATCCTATTAGGTTATGTACTCATCCGCATCACGGATTGGGGCGATAATTTCTGGGCGGGGCTAGAAAAACTCGTCTACTTCGTGCTGTTTCCAGCGCTACTTTTTGTATCCACATCACGCACTCCCCTCGACTTTCACGCCACGGGCAAGCTGCTGCAAGTTGCACTGATAGCCATGGCAAGTGGTATTGCGCTGGGTTGGTTAGCCAAACCACTCTTTAAGCCTGGCTCTATGATTTTCGAATCGGGCGTGCAAACCGCATTTCGATTTAATTCCTACATTGGTCTGGCGGTAGCGTTTCGTCTGGGGGGTGAAGCCGGCACTTCACTGATGGCGCTGATCATCGGCTTTGCTGTACCCATGGCGAATATGGCTGCGGTGCATGCGCTGGCTCATCGTAATAAAGGGGGGCTACTCAAAGAGATGGCAAAAAATCCCTTATTACTGGCGACAATCAGCGGCACACTTTTTAATCTTCTCGGTGGCTCGCTACCTGAGGTGATCGTTCATCTTTTGACGCGCATGGGAAGCGCATCGATTGCACTAGGCTTGTTGATGGTCGGCGCAGGATTAAAGCTCAAAGGACTTTCGGAAGCGCGCGGAATCAGTGCCTACTTCATCACTGTTAAGTTGATCGTATTACCAGCGATCGCACTCGGACTAGCCACCTGGTTTGAATTACCCCCATTACAAATGCAAATAGCTGTCATGTTTTGTGCGCTACCCACAGCTTCTAGTGCTTATGTCCTAGCTGCACGAATGGGCGGCAATGCACCTTTGGTGGCTTTTTTGATTTCTGCCGGGACGCTGCTATCTATCGTTACATTACCCGTGTGGTTACTACTGGCTGGGTGAACTATGTTGCGCTGTGTTGAGCTAACGCCCATGCCACATGCTCACGCACCAATTCAGATGGATGAGTTCGTCGTGACTCTAATGCGCTAATTAATTTAGGATCATTCGCATATTTGATAGCGGCGTTACCTAAAGCGACCGCGATATTTCGTAACCATCGCTCATGACCAATGCGCCGAATCGCACTTCCTTCCATGCGGCGATCGAATTCTTCCTCAGTCCACGCAAATAAATCTACTAGGGTGGCTTTATCTAACTCATGACGCACGTCGAAATCAGGTAGCTGACTGCGCTGAGCAAATTTATTCCAAGGACAAGCTAACTGACAGTCATCGCAACCCAAGACCCGATTGCCTATCAAGGGACGCAGCTCCGTTGGAATACTGCCTTTGAGTTCTATCGTCAAATATGAAATGCAACGACGTGCATCTAATTTGAACGGAGCAACAATCGCCTGCGTTGGGCAAATATCGATACAAGCACTACATTCACCACAATGTGACGAAATGGGTTCATCAACTGGCAAAGGCAAGTCGGTATAAATCTCACCTAAAAAAAACATCGATCCTGCATCGCGATTTAACAGCAAGGTATGCTTGCCACGCCAACCCAAACCCGCACCTTGTGCTAACTCGACTTCCATCACTGGTGCTGAATCGGTAAACACACGAAAACCGAATGACCCAATTTCTGCTGTCATTTTTTCAGTGAGCTGCTGCAAACGTGAACGCAGCACTTTGTGATAATCGCGACCACGCGCATACACAGAAATTACCGCCGCCTGCGCATCCGATTGCCTAGCCTGTTCTATTTCACGCCAATCATCGGACGTATCACTCGGCAAATAATCCATGCGTACGCTAATGACCCTTACCGTACCTGGAATCAGTTCAGCGGGACGAGCACGCTTCTCGCCGTGCGCTGCCATGTACTCCATCTCGCCATGAAAACCTGCATCTAACCATTGCTGAAGCTTATGTTCAGCATCACCTAAATGAATATCGGCGATTCTAGCTTCAGCAAAACCCAATTCCTTCGCCCAAGAACGAATGCGTTCGACCAAGACAGTCGCTTGCTCGGCAGTGACATTAGGTGAAGACACAGAAAATTCCGTTGTAAGACCAGCGATAAGCAGAGAAAATGGACGAGTTAACCTCGAACCGACGCCATTGTAAGAGATGACACACTGGACAGCCCACCTGCACGACGAAGAAGCGACCCAAGCGCTGGGGGCGGCACTGGCTCGCGTATTGAAACCTGGCTTAAGCATTTATCTGCATGGCGAGCTGGGTGCGGGCAAAACCAGTCTAACGCGTGCCTTGCTGCACGCCACTGGCTACCAAGGACGAGTTAAAAGCCCCACCTATACCTTGCTAGAACCGTATGTTATTCAGCTCGCAGGCCAACCGATCGAGCTAATGCATTTTGATTTGTACCGCATGAACCATCCGGATGAATTTATTGAGGCTGGATTTCGTGAGTTTTTTAGTGCGGACCGAATCTGTGTGGTTGAATGGCCCGAACGCGCAGAAAGTCTTCTGCCAAATGCAGATCTTGATATTTTCATCTCTGTTGCAGCGCAAGGTCGTGGGGTAGAATTGCGAGCGAACTCTGTACAGGGCGCTTCATGTCTAGACCAACTTCACTTCAGCCCAAATCTTTGAAACCTATATCGCGCCGAACTGTCCTCAAGGCAGGCGCCACATTACTTTTGTCATTGCTAGGCCACGGCATAGCGCGCGCCGCGCAAATTGTTGCGGTTCGTGTTTGGCCAGCCAAAGATTACACGCGCGTCACCTTAGAAAACGATAGCAAGCTTAAAGCGACCCACTTCACGATTAAAGATCCGCACCGGCTGGTGGTAGAAATCGAAGGTGTCGACCTTGATACCAAACTTAAAAGTCTGGTCGCAAAAATTCAATCGAATGACCCTTACATTGCGCAAGTGCGTGTTGGGCAAAATCGTCCCGGCGTCGTGCGGCTTGTTTTTGACTTAAAAGAAGAAGTACAACCTCAAGTATTTACTTTAGACCCAGTAGGTGAATACAAACACCGACTGATTTTTGATCTCTATCCGCAAACGCCTTCAGATCCGATTGCCGAGCTACTGAAAAAGGGCAGCACACCACCTAGCGTCGTTGAAAAACCGCCGGTTGAATTACCGGATACAGCCAAAGCTACGGAAGATGATGACAAAGATGGACAAAAACTCACACGACTCGTCACCATTGCGCTAGACCCAGGCCACGGTGGCGAAGACCCGGGCGCTGTGGGTCGCGGTGGTAGTTTAGAAAAAAATGTGGTGTTGTCGATTGCACGTCGATTAAAAGCACGTTTAGAACAACAGGCTAATGTTCGCGTGATGCTCACCCGCGACGGTGATTATTTTGTGCCTTTAAATGTACGCGTACAAAAAGCGCGTAAGGTGCAAGCCGATTTATTTGTATCGATTCATGCGGATGCCTTTGTTGAACCCACTGCGCGCGGTTCATCCGTTTTTGCATTGTCTGAAAAAGGGGCCAGCTCCACTGCTGCGCGCTGGCTGGCGAACAAAGAAAATGCTGCCGATCTCATCGGCGGTATCAACATCCGCAGTAAAAATCAGCATTTGGCGAGTGTGCTGCTAGATTTATCCACTACAGCACAAATCAATGACAGCTTGAAGCTTGCTAAATCCGTTTTAGGTGAAATAGGTACGGTCAATCGCTTACACAAAGCGCAGGTAGAGCAAGCAGGCTTTGCCGTACTCAAGGCACCCGATATTCCGAGCATACTGGTCGAAACCGCTTTTATTTCTAATCCAGAAGAGGAAGCGCGCCTAAGCGATGAAAACTATCAAGATCAAATGGCAGATGCGCTGATGCGCGGCATTCGCAAATATTTACTCAAGCACCCAAGCTTGACGCGAAATCGCCTGACCTGAGGTTTGAACTAAACACAGCTGGGTTTAGTTGACCTATCTGCTCGTTCAAACAATCATGGATGAGGGTCGGCAGATTGCCGGCCAAACCCTCTCACAAATCGCAACGCAGCTGCCAGCGCTACCGGAACCACTGCCGCCGCTACACCAATCAATACGATCGTATTGAGATGATTGCGTATAACAGGAATATTCCCGAAGAAGTAGCCAGCGGCTACCAAGGTCACTACCCAGAATAAAGCACCACTGACGTTATATATCTGGAAGCGAGCCAAGCGCATGCCAGAGATGCCTGCGACAAAGGGCGCAAACGTACGCACCACTGGAAGCCAGCGCGCTAAGACTATCGTTTTGCCACCATGCGTTTCAAAAAAAACGTGGGTTTTTTCGAGTGCATTTCTATCCAACCATCGATAGTTACCCGTGTACGCTTTCTGACCAATCGCGCGACCCACATAATAATTAACTGTGTTGCCAGTTACTGCTGCAAGAACCAACAAACTAATTAGCAGCGCTGCATTCATGGAGCCCGATGCACAAAACGCACCGCCCATGAAGAGCAATGTATCTCCGGGAAGAAAAGGGAAAATAACCAAACCCGTCTCTGCAAACACAATGCCAAACAACAGTGCGTAAACCACTGCACCATAAGAATCCAGCATACTGCCCAGCGATTTATCGATATGCAGTATCAGGTCGATTAGTTGAGAAAATTCCATGCGTGCCGGTGCTCAAGATGAAGTGAGCGCAGATGATACACCGCCCCTGCCACTTCAGCGTTAGGCTATGGCTCTAAATCATAGCCATACCCACCGGTATAATCTGTTTTATGAGTTTAAACGCCGCAAAACGCGTGATTCGCGCGCTACCTGATCACTTAATTTCACAAATCGCTGCGGGCGAGGTGATCGAGCGACCGTCTGCTGTAGTCAAAGAGTTATTAGAAAACGCATTAGATGCAGGTGCCACCGAACTAACTATTCGTCTCGAGGCCGGCGGCGTTAAACGAATTTCCATCACCGATAACGGCAGCGGCATACCACCCGATCAATTACCACTGGCGCTAGCACGGCATGCCACGTCCAAAATTGCTAGCTTGTCCGATCTTGAAAATGTCATGACCATGGGTTTTCGGGGTGAGGCACTCGCATCCATTGCCTCAGTCGCCCAACTCACGATGACATCGCGCAGCGCTGATCAATCTCACGCCTGGCAAGTTGAAGGGCATGCTCCTGATCAAATCGCTCCGGCATCGGGTGCACAAGGAACCGTCATCGATGTCCAGGAGTTGTATTTCAATACACCGGCACGTCGTAAATTTTTAAAATCCGAACAAACTGAATTTAGTCATTGTGCTGAAGTTGTGCGACGAATCGCTTTATCACGTCCTGATGTGAGATTTACGTTAACGCATAACGGCAAAGCCAGCGATCATTGGAAAGAAGCACCGTTTGAACAACGTTGCGCCCAGATACTCGGCGAAGAATTTTCCAACGCCTCGTTATCAGTCAACGAGAAAGCGGGGCCTTTGCAACTGCACGGATTGGTTGGCTTACCGACAGCGGCTCGTTCACGCGCAGATTCGCAATATTTTTATGTCAATGGCCGGTTCGTTCGCGACAAATTACTGACTCATGCTGTGCGAGCGGCTTATCAAGATGTGTTGCATGGCGATCGTTACCCGTCTTATGTCATCAAACTCGACTTGGATCCATCGCTGGTCGATGTGAATGTTCACCCTTCAAAGATTGAAGTGCGCTTTCGTGATAGTCGAGCAGTCCATCAATTTGTCTACCACGCAGTCCATCGAGCTCTGGCACACACATCAGCAAGTTCATCTGCAAATGCATTTAACGACACGCCACCGCCCGTAACGAGTACCTCGAATAATCTACAGTGGATTAATTCACGCCCACGCCAAACATCGCTGGGAATAGCACAAGACACTGCTCGGTACGGCAATTTTTTCTCAAACGATCTGCCGCCTGCCACCACAGTAAGTACGGGTTCGTGGTCATCACCTGTATCAGCAGATAGTGACCATCCACTGGGATTTGCACTGGCGCAGCTGCATGGCATCTATGTACTCGCTCAAAATAACCAGGGGCTAGTCTTAGTTGATATGCATGCCGCTCATGAGCGCATCTTGTATGAACAATTTAAACAATCGCTAGAAACCGAATCAATACAACTTCAGCCCTTGCTGATACCTGTCACCTTCATTGCAGACGCCATCGATGTCGCGACTGCTGAAGAAAATCAAGAAACACTCGCCACATTAGGTTTTGATATTGCTGCAATGTCACCTACCACCTTGGCCGTGCGTGCTATTCCCGCTTTACTTAAAAATAGTGATGCTCAATCACTCGCACGCGACGTGTTACGCGACTTACGTGAATTTGGTGGATCGCATGTATTAGTAGAGCGTCGTAATGAATTATTAGGCACCCTTGCTTGTCACACAGCCGTGCGCGCCAATCGCCAGCTTACCGTAATAGAAATGAATGCCCTGCTACGACAAATGGAAGCGACAGAACGTTCTGACCAATGCAATCATGGACGCCCAACATGGGTGCAATTAGCTGTCTCTGATCTCGATAAACTGTTTTTACGCGGTCAATAATCCAACATCGTATGAGCCAACCACCGCTGCCACAGTTTGGCCACGCACCCATACTGGTGCTGATTACGGCTATGTTGATGATGCAGCCGCTCTCCACAGATTTATATCTCGCTTCATTACCCAGTTTAAGTAATGAATTCATGGCACCGGTCGCAACGGTGCAATTAACGCTGTCACTATTTGTGATGGGCTTTGGTAGCGCTCAGTTAATTGTGGGGCCCCTGTCCGACCGCTTTGGACGCCGTCCGATTTTGCTCGCTGGTCTAACGATCTACTTATTAGCCAGCGCTGCCTGCGGCCTATCCACATCCATACAACTTTTAATTGCTGCTCGCTTTGTGCAAGCCTTGGGTTGCTGCTCAGCGGTGATGATTGCGCGCGCCATCGTTCGCGATGCCTACGCTCCCGAACACAGCGCGCGAGTCATTGCACGCGCAAGCACGTGGATTTCTGTCGCCCCTATAGTAGGGCCAATACTTGGCTCATTCATGCAAGTGACGTTCGGCTGGCGCGCTGCGTTTGTGGTGTTAGGATTATTTTCAGCACTCGTTCTACTAGCGTGCGTAATACGACTGCCCGAAACCAATGAACATAAAAATCCTCAAGCCACTAACATTCACGGATTGATCGCAAATTATCGCCTTGTTTTAGGCTCACGTGAATTTTGGATTCATGTACTGCCTGCGGCTTTTTCGTATGGCTCCATTTTCATGTTCATCTCTGGTTCATCATTCGTGTTGATACGCATACTCGGTGTACCAGTAGCGTGGTTTGGTGTCTGTTTTGGATTAGCAGTCTCAGGCTACATGACAGGTACTTTAGTTTGTCGGCGTTTATTAATGACAATCAGTGGCAAGCAAGCGCTCCGCATTGGCACGACATGCTCTCTAGCGGGTGGAGTGTATTTTTTACTCGCGACTTTATTAGGCTGGTGGCACTGGAGTACGGTGGTCCTTGCGATGTTCATTACCATGATGGCGCACGGTATTAACTTCCCCGTAACGCAAGCCGGTGCCGTTGCGCCCTTCCCGAAACAAGCCGGCACCGCCGCAGGCTTGATGGGCGCGATCATGATGGCGTTTGCTTTTATGGTGGGTAGCATCGTTGGTGGTACCCATAATGGAACGATGTACCCAATGGCAATAATCTCGTGCGTTATTAGCATCCTGAGTTTTACGTCTGTGCGGCTACTCTCTCCAAAAATCGCTAACTCATGAGTTCTACTAAGCCATTAGTAGTAGCTATCATGGGTCCCACTGCCTCAGGAAAAACTGCGGCCGCTCTGGCCATTGCAAAATCTATTCCCTGCGAAATTATCTCCGTTGATTCAGCGCTGATTTATCGTGACATGAATATTGGTACTGCCAAACCCAGCGATGAAGAGCGCTCGCACGTACCACATCATCTGATTGACATACTTGATCCTAGTCTCTCATATTCCGTCAAACAATTTAGAGAAGACGCCTTAGAACTCATTGCAGATATTCAATCGCGTTCTAAATTACCTTTGCTCGTTGGTGGCACCATGCTGTATTTCAAAGCACTGCGTGATGGGCTGGATGATTTGCCGTCCGCTGACTTAGCCTTGCGTGCACAATTAGATATGGAAATTGCGCGACACGGTATCGCTGCGCTGCATGCACGCTTGCGTGAACTCGATCCCATCACTGCAGAGCGTCTCAATCCGAATGACACTCAACGTGTGCAACGTGCCTTAGAAATTATTCTGCTAAGTGGCCAACCCATGTCAGCGCAATTAGATAAAGCACACAAACCCGAACTACCTTTTGAATTGATGCCATTTGCGCTCGAACCTTCCGATCGCAAAGTGCTACACGAACGCATCGCTCATCGCTTCGATGCCATGCTCTCAGCAAAACCTGGCTTGATAGATGAAACAGCCGCACTCAAGCAACGCAGTGATCTTCATATCGGCCTTCCTTCCATACGATGCGTCGGTTATCGACAAGCGTGGGACTACTTAGATGGGAAAATTAACAGAGACAGTCTGCGTGAAATGGGGATTGCCGCCACACGCCAACTCGCAAAACGGCAGCTGACGTGGTTACGCAGCATGCCCGACCGACAGGTTATCGACTGCCTATCACCTAACCCGACTGAACAGATTCTGAGCCTGGTAACCGCCCGGCTCGGTTGACACACTGTAGCTCGGAAGCGATAATCGCCGGCTTCGTGGTGATATAGCTCAGTTGGTTAGAGCACAGCACTCATAATGCTGGGGTCGGTGGTTCAAATCCACCTATCACCACCAAAAATTCAGTAAATACAAGCACTTAGAGAAATCTAAGTGCTTTTTTTATGTCATAAATTAACGAAGTCACTGAGCGTTTCACATATTTCA
>JBEDHZ010000004.1:0-25419 GCA_041173845.1 Pseudomonadota bacterium | reverse complement strand
ACTTCGAAAATACCGGCTTGTTTACCTTCAACCAAAAATGCAATCTTGTCTTGAATTTTTGCTGTCACCGTAATGGTGATAGTGCCTTCGTGTATCGATTCCGCAAGCTTTTCAGAAGCGATGTCGATCGCCACTTCGATGCTCGGCGCTTCTTGTTCGAGAAAAATCGCAGGCGAATTCGGCTGCTCCAGCGACATATCCTTTAAGTAAACGCGTTGGATGTTAAAAATAGGTTGCTGATCGGCAGCTTGGTTTTGTTCAGACATGAAACGCTTTCGTCAAAGTGAATAAATACGCAGGACTATCTCAGGCCTGCAATAAAGGATCAAGCTTGCCTTCGCGGTCGAGCGCTGACAGATCATCAAAGCCGCCGACATGGGTGTCGCCAATGTAAATCTGTGGAACGGTACGACGACCGGTTTTTTCCATCATCAAGGCGCGTTGTTCAGGATCGAGATCGATACGAATTTTTTCGATCTCATCAATGCCCTTGGCTTTCAACAAACGCTCTGCCATGTTGCAGTAAGGACAAACGCCGGTGCTATACATCAAAACTCGTGCAACCATCGCTGAGTACTCTCTTTCTTCAGTTCAGTTAGCGACAGGAAGACCCTGAGAACGCCACTCGGTGTATCCGCCATCGAGGATGTAGACCTCGCCAAATCCTGCGCGCCTAAATTCAGCCGCCGCACGCGAAGCGCGAACTCCGCTCTGGCAAACCACGAGCACAGGATGAGTTTTATCGAGCTCGCTGACTCGCTTATCAAGATCATCGATAGGAATATTTTTTGAATCGCGCAGATGACCTGCGCTGAATTCGTCAGACTTACGTACATCGACGATGGATACTTTGCCTTTGTTGAGCAACTGAATCGCCTGCAGGGTGGATAGGGAATGCTTACCGCGAGTTAAGCTGGGCCAAGCCAACGCGCCCCCAGAAACCAGAGCGAGCAAAATGAGCCAGATATTGTCAATCAAGAATTTCACGAAGATCCCATCGTCACCATCAAGCGTGCCATTATAAAATAGAAGCTTGAAATTATTCAGCACGGCTTGCAAGCCGTTTCTCTACTCCGCAGATTGTTGACCACTAATGTACAAGATTGTCTTCATGCGCCATGGTGAATCCACCTGGAACCGCGAAAATCGCTTCACTGGCTGGACCGACGTTGACCTGACCGATAAAGGTGAGGAAGAGGCGCGACACGCCGGCCGCCTGCTCAAAGAGGCAGGTTTGAGCTTTGATCTCACCTACACCTCGGTGCTGCGCCGAGCGATTCGTACTCTCTGGATTACGCTCGATGAGATGGATCTGATGTGGCTGCCCACGGTGCACAGTTGGCGTCTGAATGAACGCCATTACGGCGCGCTACAAGGTCTAAACAAGACTGAAACCGCTGCTCAATACGGCGACGACCAGGTCTTGGTCTGGCGGCGCAGTTATGACATCCCACCGATGCCGTTAGACCCGTCGGATGAACGCGCCTCGTTCCATGACGCGCGCTACGCCGGACTGAGTCGTGAACAGATTCCGCTCACTGAATGTCTGAAAGACACAGTTTCGCGAGTGATGCCGTTCTGGACTGAATCGATAGCACCGGCTATCCGCAGCGGCAAACGCATCCTCATTTCCGCTCACGGCAACAGTCTGCGCGCGCTGATTAAGTCACTCGATGGCATTAGCGATCAAGATATCGTCGGGCTAAACATACCTAATGGTCAGCCGCTGGTGTATGAGCTGGATGCCGATCTGCGCCCGATTAAGAGCTACTACCTCGGTGATGCTTCGGCAATCGAGGCCGCGATGCAAGCGGTCGCAAGTCAGGGTAAAGCGCGCTAAGTAACGAATGCCATTCATACGCAGGGCGCTCACGTTCTGGATCGCAGCCACCTTGGCTGCGTCGTCGGCTATGGCCGAGCCCTCGGCCAAATCGCTAGAACGCAGCCGACAAAAAGAATCCGCTGAACAAGAACGCGCGGAACTTCGCAAGAAACTGTTGACTCTTAAGGAAGACATCGGCAAAACCGAAAAGGCACGCGGACATGCGGCCGATTCCCTAGCCGCTTCCGAAGCGGCGATATCGAATGCCAACCGTAGCCTGCGCGAACTCGCTGCCGAACAAGAAAAAACCAAAAAACGTCTGGAGAAATTGTCGGTCAGTCAGGACGCTTTAGAGACAGCGGTTGCTCAGCAACGTAATCGACTCGAAAAAATGCTGCTCGGGCAGTATGTCGGTGGCCAGGATGATCGTGTGAAGCTGCTGCTATCCGGTGACAACCCGAATCGCATCGCACGCGAGCTGCGTTATCTGGGCTATGTGTCGGCAGAGCAGTCGAAAGCGATCGACATACTGCAGCAAAATCTGGCGGCGATTGAAGCTAATAAGTTGGATGCTGAAGAAGCCCGCAACGCACTCGAAGACATCGCCGAGGAGCAGCGCGAGCAAAAAGCGCTACTCGAAAAAGAAAAAAACAAGCGTAAGGCGCTGTTGTCACAACTATCAACTCAGCTCAGCGCACAGCGCAAGCAAGCCGGCAATCTGACACGTGATGAAGAACGACTGTCGTCATTGGTTGAAAAACTCGCTACTTTGATTGCACAACAGCGCAAAGCCGAAGAAGAAGAGGCCAAGCGACGGGCGCGTGCCAAGGCTGAGCAGAAAGAAAAACTAGCGGCCAAGGCACGCACGGCCGAAAAATCTGCTGAGCGGCCCGAAGCCAGCCCCACCAAATCAGTCAGCAAGCCGGTGCCTGACTCTGAACCCGAAGCACCACCGGTCAACGATGGCAGTGGGTTCGCCAGCATGAAAGGCAAGCTCAGGCTGCCGGTCAAAGGTGAGCTGGTGGCCAGTTTCGGCGCGCGGCGCGCGGACGGCCCTAACTGGAAAGGCTTGTTTATCAAGGCGGCTGAGGGAGCGGAGGTCAAGGCAATCGCGGCCGGTGAAATCATTTTTGCGGACTGGATGCGGGGGTTCGGCAATTTGCTGGTTGTTGATCACGGCGGACAGTACATGACTATTTACGGCAACAACCAGTCGCTACTCAAGCGGCCGGGCGACAAGCTGAAAGCGGGAGACGTGATAGCCACTGTAGGTAATAGCGGCGGCAATGAACAATCAGGTTTATACTTTGAAATGCGATATCAAGGGCGGGCGATTGATCCGTCCTCTTGGATGAACAGGTGAGACATGGGTAGCAGAATGAAAAATATCGGACTAATTGGGCTCGGCCTTATTGCAGGCATTGCGGGCTCGATGCAGTTCGACGCATTAGCCCAACGGAATGCGGGCACGCCACTCCCTATCGAAGAGCTGCGTCAGCTCGCTGATGTATTTGGTTTGATCAAATCAGATTATGTCGAACCGGTCGAAGATAAAAAATTATTGACCGAAGCTATCTCAGGCATGGTGGCGTCGCTGGATCCGCACTCAGCCTATCTAGATAAAAAAGCATTCAAAGAACTGCGCGAAGGTACGCAAGGTAAATTTGTCGGCTTGGGCATTGAAGTCGGGATGGAAGACGGCTATGTCAAAGTGATCTCGCCAATTGAAGATTCACCTGCCTACAAAGCAGGATTAAAAGCCGGCGATCTGATTACTCGCTTAGACAGCACGCCTGTGAAAGGTATGACGCTGGATGAAGCCGTCAAACGCATGCGTGGCGAGCCCAACACTAAAATCACACTCACCGTCGCGCGCAAAGAAGAAGACAAGCCTTTACTGATTACCATCACGCGCCAAGAAATTCGTGTGCAAAGCGTGAAGGGCAAAATGATCGAGCCGGGTTATGGCTGGATACGCGTATCGCAGTTTCAAGAACCGACCGTCGACGACCTAGCTAAAAAAATCAGCGCACTCTTTCAACAAGATCCAAATATGAAAGGGCTGGTACTCGATCTACGTAATGATCCGGGTGGCGTGCTGCCAGGGGCGATTGGTGTCTCAGCGGCTTTCCTTCCGAAAGATGTGCCAGTAGTTTCAACCAATGGTCAGTTACCTGATTCCAAAGCGACTTACTTTGCACGTCGCGAGTACTACGCCACTCGCGTCGGTGGTGATCCACTAACTCGCGTTCCTGAAGCGGCTAAAAAAGTAAAAATGGTGGTGTTGGTGAATGCAGGTTCTGCATCCGCTTCGGAAATCGTTGCGGGCGCTCTGCAAGATTACAAACGCGCCACGATTATGGGTTCACAAACCTTTGGTAAAGGTTCGGTTCAAACCATACGTCAACTGTCTGCTGACACGGCGGTGAAATTAACTACAGCGCGTTACTACACACCGAATGGTCGCTCGATTCAGGCGAAAGGTATCGTGCCTGATTTGATGGTGGATGAGTACGCTGATGGCGATGGTATGAATGGTTTGCGCCTGAGAGAAGCGGATCTGCAAAAGCATTTGTCGAACGATAAAGACAAAGAAGCAGGCAACGGCGCCAACATCGTCGATGAACTCGAAGAGCAAAAACGTATCGCTGCTACTGAGAAAAAACGCAAGCCATTGGAATTCGGCAGCAAAGAAGATTTCCAACTGGCGCAAGCGCTGAATCACCTGAAAGGTCAGACGGTACAACTGTCAAAATCAGCCAAAGTCGAAAACAAAAAAGAATCGACGATTAATAATTCGGATGGAAGCGATAAGAAGTAATCGTGCTTTCATTAGCTTACCGGCCGCAGTGATGCGGCCGTTTTCATTCCTAGCCTGATGAACGATCAACAACTGCTGCGCTACTCGCGCCACATACTGCTCGATGAGATTGGTATCGATGGCCAAAGCAAACTACTTGCTGCCCATGCGGTGGTGATTGGTGCTGGCGGCTTGGGCTCGCCCGTGGCGATGTATCTCGCTTCGGCCGGCATAGGAAAAATCACACTGGTCGATCACGATGTGGTTGATCTCACCAATTTACAGCGGCAAATCGTTCACACCACGGCGAGTGTCGGTCAACACAAAGCCGAATCTGCCAAACGCACACTCACGCAAATCAATCCTGATACCGAGGTCGTCACACTCTGTGCACGCGCTGACGCGGCTACATTGGCCAGCTTAGTAGCGAACGCCAGTGTGGTGCTGGACTGCACGGATAACTTCGCAACCCGACACGCGATTAATCGCGCTTGCGTTGAAGCGCGCGTACCCTTGGTGTCGGGTGCAGCGATTCGCATGGATGGGCAAGTGGCAGTGTTTGACTCTCGCTCAGGCACGACGCCTTGTTACGCCTGCTTATTTCCGCCAGATCAGCATTTCGAAGAAGAGCAATGCTCAACCATGGGTGTGTTTGCGCCGCTGGTTGGCATTATTGGCACGATGCAGGCGGCCGAAGCGCTGAAGATTGTGGCTGGAATCGGCGAATCACTTGCGCAACGCTTGTTGCTATTAGACGCAAAGCATATGGAGTGGACCAGCATACGCACCAAACGTAACGACGATTGCGTGGTGTGTGGACACCTATCTACGTAAGGCGCTTAAAGCCTAGGTTGAAAGTCCACTTAGGCAACCAGCAATCCCAGCATGAGATCAGCATCGTCAGAAGGTTTGAGGTAAAAACCACTTTTGGCAAAACGATGCCAGCGACCGATCACAAATGCCATCATCATGCTAGCCCGAATGGTGGCCTGATTCTCTGAAATGATGCCCTGACTGGCCGCCAACTTCCATGACTGTCTGAGTCCTAATTCAACACGCTCGACAAATTGATTCATACGATGCTGAAGACGCTCGTCTTCATTGACTAACACATCACCGATCAGCACCTTAGTCATACCAGGATTTTCTTCTGCAAAATCGAGTAGCACACCGGCGATGTTGGCCGCCTGAACTTGACCCGACTCTTCGTTCTGAGTGATCTGATTAATCAGGGTGAAAATACTGGTCTCGATGAATTCGATCAGACCCTCATACATCTGCGCCTTGCTGGCGAAATGCCGATACAGCGCCGCTTCAGAGACATCTAACCGTGCCGCTAGGGCTGCTGTGGTGATTTTCTCGCTCTTAGGGTTCTGCAGCATGGCTGCCAGCGCCTGAAGGATTTGTAGCTTACGCTCACCTGGTTTTGTGTTGGCCATGGTTGTTTTCAGTCGAGCAATCGATGATAGCGGCGGAGAAGTCCGGCTAGCCGGAAGGTTTCCTACGTAATGTAACTCAGACTTGGAACCGGCCCCAGAAAGCTGCCGAACGGCTTAGCCTGCACCGAGTTTGCGACGTTGGCGCGCAAGCTGGTTTAGCGATTTTACTTTCACATCGACAAAGGCGGGGCGATGGCGTGTACCACGTGTGTAGCCGGTCAGCCAAACGGTTCGTATACCCAGCGTTCTCGCTGATTTTAAATTTTCTAATGAGTCTTCCACCAGCACGCAACGCCTGGGACTCAATCCTCGAGATGCTAGCAAGCGACGTAATAACCAAGGCGATGGTTTCGGACGAAGCTGACGATGAACCACCATCGATTCAATCGGCACATGATCAGCAAAATATTTATGCAAACCTAAATGTCGAACAACATCGCGCGAATAATCTGCAGGTGCATTCGTCAACAGAATTTTACGGCCCGGCAGTCGGCGTAAAAGAAAAGCGGTGCCGCGTTCGGCTCGAATCATTTGTGAGAGGTCACTGAACTCGTGTGCGTCGCGCAAAAAATCTTCTGAGCGAATGGCGTGGTGACGCATCATGCCCAGTAATGTTGCGCCGTAACGCTGCCAATAGGCGACACGCATGTCATTGACGGCCTCAGCATGGGAAGGTTTAGCTTCTGCTTCCAGCACGCGCGCAATCAGCGCATTCATATTTCGATTAATCGCGGGGAAGATCGCATGCCCGGCATCATGCAAGGTATTGTCGAGATCGAATAGCCAGACCAGCTTGCGCTTCATGCGTGCTCCGCAAGGAGCGCGCACATCAGACAGATCAGACTATTCAAATGCATTAGCTCAGCAAAAAATTTACTATCGATCAGTAGCAAATTAATGCGATCGAATCATGGTGCCAAACGCTTGCTCTGTTAGCACCTCGAGCAATAGCGAATGTTCAATCCGACCGTCGATGATGTGTACGGTATTGACGCCTGATTTTGCGGCATCCAAGGCAGAAGAAATTTTCGGCAGCATGCCGCCAGAAATCGTGCCATCTTCAAACATCTCATCAATTTCGCGCGCCGACAAATCAGTCAACAGCTTGCCATTTTTATCCATCACGCCCGGTATGTTGGTCATCATGATCAGCTTCTCTGCGCGCAGAATCTCAGCGATTTTGCCGGCGACCAGATCAGCATTGATGTTATAGGCTTGTCCATCTTCACCAAAACCAATCGGCGAAATAATAGGAATGAACGCATCATCCTGCAGTGCCTTAACTACAGCTGGATTTATCGCTTCAATCTCACCGACAAAACCAATGTCGAGAAACGAGCCTGGATGCTCTTTGTCCGGCATCTGCATTTTGCGCGCTCGTATCAACCCACCATCTTTGCCGGTCAAACCAACGGCTTGTCCGCCGTAGTGATTGATCAGCATAACGATGTCTTGCTGCACCTCACCACCCAAAACCCATTCAACCACTTCCATGGTTTCTTCGTCGGTGATGCGCATGCCTTGCACAAACGTGCCTTGCTTGCCAATTTTTTTGAGCGCGCTATCGATTTGCGGACCGCCGCCATGCACCACCACCGGGTTCATGCCCACTAATTTCAATAAAATCACATCGCGCGCAAAGCCATGCTTCAAGCGTTCTTCTGTCATCGCATTGCCGCCGTATTTAACGACGATGGTCTTGCCATGGAATTTACGGATATAAGGCAGCGCTTCAGCCAAAATTTCGGCTTTGATTTCAGGAGCAATCGACGTAGTGGGCATTGCGGTATCTATTGAAGTGAGGTTGGGAATAGCGCGGGATTTTACAGCTAAACTGGATCGTGTTCGTGTCTTATGAAATCATGGTGACCTGCTGTTACCGAACCACTCCCAAAAAGCATGGAGTCACGTACGCTGTGGCTGTCCCAATACGGCTGACTGAGACTAATACTGGAGATACTTGATGAGCACTTGCGTGAAATGTGGACAAAGCTTTCACTGTGCCATGACAGACGGAGCCGCAGGTGAGCGATGTTGGTGCATGGAGCTGCCGCCGATTCCCACCCTCGTTCTAACTGAGGCGGGTGGAACCGGCGACGCCTGCTTTTGCCCGTCGTGCCTGAAGGCGATTGCCCAAAGTGACGCAGGCGTGTAAGCGACTAGAGCGGCTAGTGCTTGCAGCTACGCAGTGCAACTCCTGCAAACTCGGCAATCAGCGCTTTGAGTTCGGGCTTATCTTCGCCAGCGTAGCCTTTTAGTTGATAGGCATACCGAGCCGAGTTGAGCGGATGCTCTTCGATGCGCGCATCGGCAATACCGGCTTTTTTCAAATTCTCTAATTGAGCCACAGCTAGTTCCGGGCTGGTAAACAGTCCCACTGAAATACCCCAACGTCGCGCAAGCGGCTCTCTTACCACGGACACATCGGTAAAGCCCAGCGCACGCAACTTGGAGATGCGGCGATTGGCACTGGCCTCATCTGACTGTGGCGGAATGAAAACCAAACTAGCCTGTGGTGATTGAACTTGCTGTTTGAGCGGCAGCGAAGGGAGTTTTAATTTTGCCAGCCGCGACTCGAATTTTGCTGCCGCTGCGACGCTGAAATCTCCCATCTCTACACAGGGTTCTTTGGTCGGCTCTGCCTTGGCTGAGTCCTTAGTCTGCGGATTCGGAATCAGCTTCACGCTATCAGGCTGCACTTGCTGCAATAGCCGTTGCGGCTCAAGCGTCGCCGTCCATGGCAAAGGCCCAGGCAACAAAGTGAGTAATACCAAATTAGCTAACAACAGCAGCCAGAATAACAATCTAAACATTAGTAAGAGTCTCCCCCAACAGAGGCATCTAAGCCCAGCAAAACCAAATTATCCACTGCATCAAATGGCATCGGTAAATACGGTCCAAGGTACTGTGCGGCACCACCAGAAAGCACGCATCGAGCGTGCGGATCCGTGCGCTGCTCATACGCATGCATGATAGCGCCCAGTTGCGCCGACAAGCAGCCACTGATAATCGCGTCATGTGTGTTGTCCGCAAATACGCGTGCTCTATCGGCCTTATCAACTGAGGGTAGCAACGCGGTATTCACCGCGAGTGAGGTGGCCATGGTGGCGAGCCCGGGCAAAATCATACCGCCGACAAAAGTACCATCGGCTTCAAGTGCATCGATGGTAGTCGCTGTTCCACACGTCACCACCAACAGGCGCTGCCCGACATAACGATGACGCGCCCCAATCAGTGAAGCGAACCTATCACTACCTAACTGTGTCGGCTGTACATACGCGTTGCGCACACCGGCACACTCCGCTTGCGCACGAAACCACGTCAGCGATGACTCGGGCACATTTAATTCAGCTAAAGTTTTTCTTACCTGCGATGCGACTGCGTCACCCGCCACATTAGAAATTAGTACGCGCTCAATTTTGTGTGCTGACCATGCTTGTTTTAATTTTCCTAGATCAGCGTGTACAACACTACCCATCGCGTGCCACTCACCGACAACATGATCAGTGGCGGCCAGCGCCCATTTAATGCGCGTATTGCCAGCGTCAATCAACAGCTGCATGAGTCACCCCAACGGTTGAATGAGACAAGGCCGATCGAAGGGAAACATCGCCGGTCGAAATGGTTAATCGAGAATGTGCGGTATCAAGCAACAAACATCCATTGTCATTAATGCCGCGCGCTACACCTTCATGCAGCAGCTGACCACCTTCATGCAATGTCACTGGCTGATTTTGGTAAGCATGCAGTGCATGCCAGCGATCGACAAAAGGATGCAATCCATGCTGATCAAACTCCACTAACATCGCACATAAAGAATCAGCAATTTTTGCCAGTAAATTATTTCGGTCGATAGGTTGGCTACTTAAAAAAGCGGTTGGGTAATTGATCGCCGCCTCACGTTGCGGATTGGGGTGGATATTGATACCCACACCAATCACAACCCAAACTCGGTGATCGTTAGCTGCGCGCGATGACGAGGCGGTCTCAATCAACAATCCACCCACCTTCGCTGAATTAAGTAATAAATCATTCGGCCACTTCAATTGAACTGGCCACCCCAATTGATGTAAAGCATCCGCCACTGCAACGCCCGCTGCTAATGGCAATCCTGTAATTCGATCAATGGATAGCGTCAGAGACCAGGCCAGCGAAAAACACAGGCTATCGCCTGGCGTTGAGTGCCAACTACGTCCGGCACGCCCGCGCCCTGCAGTCTGATTTTCGGTGGCTAGTAAGAGCGGCGCGCTCAACTCCGCAATGCGCGCGCGCAAATCAGCGTTAGTTGACTGGGTAGTGTCCAGCACCTCAACCTTCAGGTCGCGCGCTGCGGCGCCTAAATGGCGGGTTATGTGGTCTGCAATTAAAGGCGTACTCATGACGCGCATTGTATCGGTAGCCGCTGCAAAGGGTGACATGCCGGTGACTTGCGTATGATGCGCGGATGACGAGCGGGCCAAACTCAAATACACTGCCATTCATGCCAGCTCTAAGAACACCGCTATCCGGTGACCCGAAATCTGTTACGCAAATCACCGGCAAATCATCTTCGTCGGTGCGCGTTGCCTTAGTTTTTTACTCGCTGCTGGTAGTGTATGCGAGCTGCTATCCGTTTTCGGGCTGGCATGACAATGGATTACTGCCTTGGTCTTATCTCACCGAACATCTACCGCACTACTGGACGGGTTTTGATTTAACGGTCAATGTCATCGGCTACATCCCGCTAGGTTTGCTAAGCGTGTTAGCGCTTTATCCTCGGCTGCGCGCACTACCCGCTATTGCGGTGGCTAGTCTAAGTGGAATTTTTCTCGCGCTGTTGCTGGAATCAATACAAAGTTTTTTGCCTTCGCGCGTACCGAGTAATTTAGATGTACTGACTAACACCTTCGGCACGATACTTGGCGCACTACTCGGTGAATTACTACGCCGACCAATTCTGGAACAAAGTCAATTGCGCGCACTGCGTCGCTTATGGTTTTCGCAGCAAGCGAGTCGGGGACTGATCGTGATTGCACTTTGGCCTTTGGCGCAAATTTTTCCTCAGCCTTATCTGTTTGGTCATGGTCAAGTGTTAGGAACGATCTCGGGTTGGCTCTCGGATGTACTTGAAAGCCCTGTCGATTTGGGTCAATGGATATGGATACAAGCCGGTGCAGGTATTGAGCACTATCTGCCCGCCGAAGTCATCATTACGGCGTGTGGCATGACAGGCGCGGTATTAACACTGCTATGCCAAACTCGAAACACAGCGCCTAAAGCGATGCTAGCTTTTCTATTGATGGCTTCTGCAATTACAGTCAAAACATTAGCGCATGCGATTTTGTTTGATCCGGATGATGCCTTTGGCTGGTTCACTCCGAGTGCTGCAAGTGGTTTGATGATGGGCTTAGTGATGCTAGGCGGATTATCTTTCGCCCCTGCGGTAGCACAGCGTCGTGCTGCGATTTTTTCCTTAGGCATAAGCATAGTTTTAATTAATATCGCGCCGGCTAACCCCTATTTTTTAGCGACATTGCAAGAGTGGGTGCAAGGTAAATTTCTTAACTTTAATGGCGCCGCCCATTTTCTTTCGCTGACGTGGCCCTTATTCGCACTCTGGTTCTTGACACATAAAACGCATGGCCATGCCGAGCAATCCTGAAGCGCCTTGCTGTCAGTGTATGATCACTGATTCTCTTTTGAAGCTCTCGTTTTCTCCTCTTACACTCAACTCAAACGCTTTAACAATATGAGCGATCAACCCTACTATCAACACCACGTGTTTGTCTGTATTAATCAGCGCGATGATGGCCGTACCTGCTGCCATGATCGCGGCTCGGCAGGCATACAAGAATATGCAAAAAAACGGCTCAAAGCACTCGACATGAATGGTCACGGCAAAGTACGCATGAATAAAGCGGGTTGTCTTGATCGCTGCGAAGAGGGTCCTGTGATGGTGATTTATCCTGAAGGTGTTTGGTATACCTTTGTCGATCAACAGGATGTGGATGAAATCATTGATTCTCACTTGGTCGGCGGGAAGGTAGTCGAACGTTTGAAAATTTAATCATGAATTCGCAAACCCAAGAATTCACATTAACTGGCAGCGCAGGTCCACTGGAATGCAGACTCGATAAGCCGGAAAATTCACCTCGCGGTATCGCGTTGATCGCTCATCCTCACCCCCTGTATGGCGGCACGATGGACAACAAAGTGGTGCAAACGTTGGCGCGTGCTTTTATCGCGGTCGGTTATCTCAGCGTGCGCATGAATTTTCGTGGAGTAGGGCAATCGGGTGGCACTCACGATGCCGGCCTGGGCGAAACAGATGACATGGCTCTGCTACATGCGCATATGTCAGCGCAGTATCCGGAGTTACCGATAGCCCTTGCAGGATTTTCATTTGGCACGTTTGTGCAATCGCAATTACAAGAGCGACTAACCGCGCAAGAAAAGCCTGCGCAACGACTGGTATTAGTTGGGTCTGCCGCCGGCAAATGGGCCTTGCCCACGGTGCCATCGGACACGCTGGTCATTCATGGCGAGAACGATGACACTATCCCTTTAAGTGATGTTCTCGACTGGGCGCGTCCGCAAGATTTGCCGGTGATCGTAATCCCTGGTGCTGACCATTTCTTTCATCGCAAACTTCACCACATCAAGCAACTCGTTATCGATTACTGGCACCCATAGACTTCCTTGGGCGTTATAATTCGTACTGCTTTTTTGCTCTATTCAACTCAAAATTCTCGAATGAAAAAAATTCTCGTAGCCTGCGCTGCCTTTTTTATGTTGGGTGCGACAGCTGCACAAAGTTTGCCGGCACCCACTATCGCAGCACGCTCATGGCTACTGCTTGATGCCAGCAGCAATCAAGTCTTAGCAGCACAAGATCCCGATCAACGCATAGAACCCGCATCGCTGACAAAAATCATGACGGCGTATCTGGCATTTTCCGCAGTGCGTGAAAAACGCCTCGACATGAATCAAACGATTAATGTGTCGGTAAATGCGTGGAAGGTCGATGGCGATAGCTCAAAAATGTTTATTGAGCCAAATTCTGCCGTGCGCGTGAATGACTTGCTATATGGCTTGATTGTGCAATCGGGTAATGATGCGGCCGTTGCGCTCGCTGAAGCCGTTGCAGGCACTGAAGCGGCGTTTGCTGATCTGATGAATCGTGAAGCGCAGCGCATGGGCATGAAAAACACACGCTTCGCCAATCCGCACGGTTTGCCGCATCCGAATAATTACTCAACGGCACGCGATTTATCCATACTGGCGGCACATTTAATTACCGATTTTCCTGAATTTTATAAAATCTATTCAACGAAAAACTTCACCTACAACCGTATTACTCAACCGAATCGTAATCGCTTGCTATGGCTAGACCCTACAGTCGATGGGATGAAAACGGGTCACACTCAAGCAGCGGGTTATTGCTTAATTGCGTCGGCTAAACGAGCTAGCGGTAATCATGAGCGACGACTCATTTCTGTAGTGCTGGGCACAGATTCAGATTCTGTGCGCTCACAAGAAAGTCAAAAATTATTGAACTGGGGCTTTTTAAATTTTGATTCATTCAAAATTTATTCCAAAGAGCAGGCGGTATTAACGCCCACAGTATGGAAAGGCTCGCAGAATGAAATCAAATTAGGTTTTGATCACGATGTGTATGTCAGCTTACCGCGCGGCTCTAGCGCCAAACTTAAACCGGTGGTCGAACGCACTGATCCCTTGGTTGCGCCAATTGCACAATACAGTCGCGTAGGCACACTGAAAATGATGGCCGATGGTAAGGTGGTGAATGAAATTCCTTTGCAAGCACTCGAACAAGTGAATCAGGCAACGATCATTGGTCGAGGGCTCGATTCGATCAGGCTGCTATTCAAACGTTAGGGCTATCGTATGCTGAATCCTGTTGATAGTTTGATTGACTATCCCTGCGATTTTCCCATCAAGATCATGGGCGCCATGCAGGACGCATTTGCTCAGACGATGGTGGATGTAGTGTCCTCTCATGATCCAGAGTTTCATGCCGGCAAATTAGAAATGCGCCCTTCAACGAAAGGGAATTATTTATCGTTGACAGTCACGGTTCGCGCCACCAGTCGCGAACAACTGGATAATTTATACCGTGCTTTATCCTCGCATCCCATGGTTAAAATGGTGTTGTAAATCGCATGATGGATACGCTGACAAAGCAGCGCGGATACGAAGCCTACGACATCTCCTTTGCTGCCATGCGTGCTTTTACCGATGCACGCACTGCGACCACCGCGAATGAACTTTGGATGGTGGAACACCCCCCAGTCTTCACCTTAGGATTAGGCGCCGACCCGGCGCATATTATTGATGCCAATGACATTCCCATCGTACAAACTGATCGCGGCGGTGAAGTGACGTATCACGGGCCGGGTCAGGCAGTAATTTACTTACTATTCGATTTACGTCGACAGGCAAAAAAAATACTTCCCCGCGAATTTGTTAATCGCATCGAGCAGGCAGTGATTGATACGCTTGCGGCGTATAATTTAAGCGGTGAACGCAAGCCAGGTGCGCCCGGAATTTATGTAGCAAAGGGTGAGCATCAAGGCGCAAAGATTGCTGCATTAGGTTTGAAGATTCGAGGTAATGGCTGCACCTATCACGGCGTATCGCTGAATGTGGCTATGGATCTTCAGCCTTTTTCGTGGATCAATCCCTGCGGCTATGCTGGCTTGCAAACGATAGACATGAAAACTTTAGGCGTGACTACGTCGCTCAGTGAAGCGCAGCAGTTACTCACCCATCATTTGCAAGCACAGCTGACCCAACCATAAATCGCATGAGCTCTAACGACATCACGCCTCCCTACCAAGCTAGCGACAAACAAAAAGGCGCTGGAAAAACTGCGCGTATTCCTATCAAAATTATTCCGGCCGAACGATTACCTAAGCCCGACTGGATACGCGTCAAAGCAGCCTCACCGACCACTCGCTTTTACGAAATCAAAGATATTTTACGTAGCAATAATTTAGTCACTGTTTGCGAAGAAGCTTCTTGTCCGAATATTGGCGAGTGCTTTGGTAAGGGCACCGCTACATTCATGATCATGGGTGACAAATGTACGCGTCGCTGCCCGTTCTGCGATGTAGGCCATGGTCGGCCCGACCCCCTCGATACAAATGAACCTGAAAATCTAGCCAAGACGATCGCTGCGCTGAGGTTATCTTATGTTGTGATTACCTCCGTCGACAGAGATGATCTGCGTGATGGTGGTGCGGCTCATTTTGTGGAATGTATACAGCGAGTGCGCGCTCTATCGCCTTCAACTCGCATAGAAATTCTGACGCCCGATTTTCGCGGTCGCATGGATCGCGCTCTGGAAATACTCAAAGCAGCACCACCCGATGTCATGAACCACAATCTTGAAACGGTGCCACGCTTATATCGCGAAGCTCGTCCTGGTTCTGACTATGCGTATTCCCTGAACCTGCTAAAACGCTTCAAAGAACTGCACCCTGACGTACCGACAAAATCGGGAATCATGGTGGGCTTAGGTGAAACCGATGAAGAGATACTGCAAGTGATGCGCGACTTGCGCGAGCATAACGTCGACATGCTGACTTTAGGTCAGTACCTGATGCCTAGCGGCGATCACTTACCTGTACGTCGTTACGTACATCCTGATATTTTTAAGATGTACGAAGAAAAGGCGGTAGAAATGGGATTTGCTCATGCTGCTGTTGGAGCGATGGTGCGTAGCTCTTATCACGCGGATCAACAGGCAAAAAATGCGGGGCTAGAATAAAGACTGTAACTGCTAAGCCGACAAAAAATATTTCGTTTTTGTCGGCTTACATTTTAAATCGCCAATGCTTTTTCCAGTAATTGATGCATAGACGCGAACTCGGGAATGCCGACATAGCGTTTCAAAATACTGCCATCTTTACCAATCACAAACGTGGTTGGCGTCAGTTTGACATCACCAAATGATTTGGCCGCTTGACCGTCGGTATCCAACGCCACCTTGAATGGTAGCTGGCGACTCTCAGAATAATTCATCACATAGTTAGGTGGGTCATAACTCATGGCCACCGCGATAAATTCCAAACCTTGATCAGAATATTTTTTATACGTCTCTACCATCTCAGGCATTTCTTGAACGCAGGTAGAGCAACTGGTCGCCCAAAAATTTACCAGCACGACTTTGCCGCGTAACGACTCCATCGCAATTTGTTCACCATTCAACGTACGAAAGCTCACTGCAGGCGCTGATTCTTTTTTAAACAATGACAGCGCTGCAAACAAAACGATACCCAGGATGACCAACAACGACATGGTTTGGATGATGGTCAGACCGGCGACGCGACGGGGAAAATGACGAGACATAAAAAATCCTGTGTGAGCAAAAGCGCGAACGCAATTATAGGCTAGTCAGGCAAGGCCCCGCATGAGGCCCGCCTAACTTTGGTCTTATTTTGCGGCATCCTTAGCCGGCTCAGCAGCGGGCCTAGGCGAAAAATCCTTCAAATCATCTTCGGTGATGTACTCAAATAGCTTGACGACTTTTTTGATTTTGCTGGCCGCATTGCGAGCCACTTCAGCCGCGAGCTTTCCTTCGCGCTGAGTCACACGCCCCATCAAATACACCACACCTCTATCCGTATGAACTTTAAATGCATTGAGATACAAATCTTTGGTGTCAACGATTGCTGCTTTCACTTTGCTACTGATAACTAAATCATTTGAACGCACACCCAGACTCGATACGGGTGCGATTTCTAAATCATTGTCGATTTGTTTAACGCCATCAATAGTTTTAATTTGCTGCTCTACTTCAGCTTTCATTTTTTCATCTTTGACTTCACCGGTTATCAACACATGCCGATTGAAGCTGTTGACCGAGACGCGCCCTTGATCGCCGGTAATTTTCATAGCGCGGCCTTCTGCTTTCACCACAATGGTCGTGTCATCTGCTTGAGAACCCAAGCTGCGTCTATCTGTAGCCGTCATGGTTCCCATGACTGTGCCGCCCACCATCACAGGAAGACAGCCTTGAAGCGTCACTGCCAGCGCTGCTGACCAAGTGATGACTAACAATGGGCGTCGAATAGCCCTCAGCGTAGCGGAAAACTGTGCGTCAGATTTCATTCTGAATCTCCTCCGAATAGTGCGACATCAATACCATCGCAAAGACAATTGACGATTAATAAGTGAACTTCCTGAATTCGTGCAGCGCGCTCATAAGGCACACCTATGTGTACGTCAGCGTCGGTAAGTGATCGCGGGATGTTACCGCCGCTGGCACCCGTCAGCGCAACAACGCGCATGTCGCGCTCGAGTGCGGCGTCAATCGCTGCCATCACATTGGCAGAAACTCCCGAACTTAATAGCGCAAACAATACATCGCCTGCCTGACCATAAGCTTGTACCTGCTTGGCAAAAATATCACCAAAGCCATAGTCGTTACCTACCGCAGTCACTATGGAAGAATCCGTAGAGAGTGCCATTGCTGGAAGCGGCAGTCGCTCGCGCTCAAAGCGGCCAACTAACTGCGCTGAAAAATGCTGACACAAAGCAGCCGAGCCGCCGTTTCCACATGCCAGTATGCGATTGCCATTGGAAAGCGCGACGAACATCAGCTCGGTCGCCTGCACAATGGGTTGTGCCAATTCGCCCGCCAGCTGTATCTTCAGCTCGGCGCTTTCGTTGAAATGATTGATGACTCGTTGCTTACTCATGGTGGGCAGATTATAAATGCTGCTATGAATACAACGTCAATTGATTCGCTATATTTAATGATTTTATCGGTTGAATTACCGATTAATTACATCGCGCATCCAGGCTAAGGTATCGCCATCTATCGCCACCAAGTCAAATCGACACGCGGGCAGTGCGCGATACCGCATTAAATAATGCTCAGCAGTACGCCAGAGTCGCCGCTGTTTCGCGGCATCGACGCTGGCGGCAGCTCCACCAAAATTCGAATTCTTTCGCATTCGTACTTCTACAAATACCAACAGAGCAGCATCGCTCATCACTAAATCGATCTCACCATAACGACAGGCATAATTGCGCGTGACGCATACTAGGCCCTGTTGCTGTAGATAGACAAGCGCTCTATCCTCAGCGAGCCTGCCTATTGATGACTTGTTTAACTCGTTTGTCATTTAGCTCGCTGACGAATAGCCCGTATTTTGTACAATGTGGCGATGACAGGTGATTGATGCACCTGTAAGCCCGCTAATTTTGATACTACCTGCACATGTCCACGCCTTCGTCTTCACTGCTTACCAGCCTTGTGCAGCTCTCCAGCGATCTGGAACAACAACGCTTCCCTGAAAGTGCATTGTATGTAGTAGCTACTCCGATAGGGAATATCGCGGATGTGAGTTTGCGCGCATTGAAGGTGCTTTCGCTAGTTGATGCTATTGCCTGTGAAGATACGCGCAACACTGGGCTTTTAATATCACGACTCGGCTTGTCAACACCCTTGTTTTCTGCTCATCAGCACAATGAACGCGAGTCAGCAGAAAAAATCATCGCTCGATTGCGCAAAGGAGAGCGGATCGCTTTAGTTTCCGATGCAGGCACGCCGGCCATATCGGATCCGGGTGCGCGGATTGTCGACGCTGTTATCGACGCCGGCTTAAATGTAGTTCCGATTGCAGGCGCCTGCGCCGGTATCGCCGCCCTATCAGCCAGTGGCTTGATGACCGATGAATTTCATTTTGTCGGTTTCTTGCCAAGCAAAACCAGTCAACGTGCACAGCTGCTATCTGGCTTACTAAGCACTCGCGCCACGCTGGTATTTTATGAAGCGCCACATAGAATTCTCGAAACAGCGCAAGCATTGGCTAGCGCTTTAGATAGTACTCGGCGCGTAGTCGTGGCGCGTGAAATCTCAAAATTATTTGAGCAAATTCATCGCTGCCAATTAAGTGAGCTATACGACTGGCTGGCTCAAGCTCCTGAACATCAAAAAGGAGAATTCGTGTTGCTTGTTGAAGCCGCCGCGGTCAGTGATGAACTCGATCTGTCGGAAGCTACCAGAGTGTTGACTATTCTGTTGGAAGGTAACTCAGTAAGCCAAGCTGCGGCGCTAGCGGCGCGCATTACTGGCCTGAAGAAAAATACGCTGTATGAATTGGCGCTAAAAATGCAAACTGCCAATGAACAAAACAATCAATAATAAGAATAATTATTTCTGAACAATCGACGTCTGAATTTGCGAAACTTCTTTTAACAAATCAGCGGCAGTTTTTGCCGTCTCGCGTGAAGTGAACGGACCGCTATGCAAACGGTACAGGCCGCCCGTTTGTACGATCACTGGCTCCGGCAAATCTTGCGGCCATCCAGCTAGTAATCGAATACGCATTGCATCAGCATTATGGATTTGTGCGTAAGCACCAAACTGTAAGAAAATTCCGCCGGTCTCAGCAGCTACCGGTGGCGTGCTGCCATTCGCTAAGCGTGTCATAGGATCGACTGATTCTTTTGCTGTGGCGAGGGCACCTTTGCGGCGCTTGTCTTCTTGCATGCGCACAATTTCGTCAGGCAAGATACGTTCGACTTCTAGCTCCGTGCTACCAATTTGAATGAAGCCTAACTTCAACGCGGCGGTGTATGACATATCAATAATGCGCGACGCGTGAAATGGGCCGCGATCATTAATGCGAACAATCACCTGCTTACCATTGCGCAGATTCGTCACTCGTGCATAGGAAGGAATCGGCAAGGTTGGATGGGCTGCGGTCATCTTGAACATGTCATAGATTTCACCGGAAGCGGTGCGCTGGCCATGGAATTTTTTTCCATACCAACTACCTTTACCGCGCTGAATATACGGCCGATCATCTGTGATCGGCACATAGGTTTGATCCAGAATGGTGTATGGCTTACTCGGGCCTTTTGCAATCGGCTCAATTTTTGGCTCGGCATCGGGCGTATCAACTAAGCCATCAGGAATTGCATCGCCCGGGCCGTCATCTTTGTAATAGCCCCCTGACTTTTTTGTATCTGCCGTGGGTGAAGTCGGTGTAACAGTGTTTGAAGATGGCGTCGAAGAAGCAGCCGGTGACGCGCTACGGACAGGCTCATCACGCACACTTAGATCAACTGTAGTACAGGCTGACAAAACGAGTGCGGATAGCATCAAACTTAACACTGCCAAACTGCGCTGCATGCTATGTCGGCCCATCGTTAGTTGAATACGCATAGCTGCCTCATCAGGTCTGTACCAAGGTGCGATGGCGCTGAATACTCATCAGCGTACCCACACCCAAGCTCAATGTCACAAACGCGGTTCCGCCATAACTGACAAACGGCAACGGCACACCCACCACTGGAAGAATGCCGCTCACCATGCCCATATTCACAAATACATACGTAAATATTGATAGCGTCAGCGAGCCTGCTAGCAAGCGAGAAAAAAGTGTCGGCGCATTTGCCGCAATGATCAAGCCACGACCAATCAACAGCAAATAAAGAACTAACAGTACACCGTTGCCGAGCAAGCCAAACTCTTCAGAAAACACCGCGAAAATAAAGTCGGTAGTGCGCTCGGGTATGAACTCAAGATGTGACTGCGTACCATTGAGCCAACCCTTACCGATCAATCCACCCGAACCAATCGCAATCGTTGATTGAATGATGTGAAAACCTTTGCCTAAGGGATCGGAGGTAGGATCAATCAAGGTCATGATACGGTGACGCTGATAGTCATGCATCATGGTCCAAACTAAAGGCAAGCTAGCCAGACCAGCGACTCCTAAACCAATGATCAAACGCCAGGATAGTCCGGCCAGAAAAATCACAAAGAATCCGGACGAGGTGACCAACACCGCAGTACCTAAATCCGGCTGACGCATGATCAAGCCCACTGGCATCGCCAACAACAAACCTGCCATCAAGAAGTCGCGCCAGCGAATCATGCCTTCACGTTTTTGAAAATACCACGCAAGTGTTAGCGGCAAGGCCAGCTTCATGATTTCGGAGGGTTGAATAATCACGCCAACATTCAACCAACGTCTGGCGCCATTTTTTATTAATCCAAACAGTGCGACTCCCACAAGCAAGGAAAGACCCACCGCATAAACCGGTACCGCAAAGCGCATTAATTTTTGCGGCGGAATCATCGCTGCGATCCACATCACCGCGATACCGACTGCGATATTGCGCAAATGACCTTCAAAGCGTCCAGGGAAATTCCATGCTGCCGACGATACGGCCAAACAGCCCAACAAAAGAATTAAGCCAAGAACGATCGTCAGTGAGCGATCAAATATAAAGAAGCGCCGCTTGACGGTTTCTAGCACCGGATAGCGCGCTCCTTGAAAACCAGACATCATTGTGGCGCCCCTCGATTTGGTTCAACCGGCTTGGGTGTACTGGGTTTAGTGCTGTCGGATTTAACGACTGCTGGCTGTGATGGGTCGCCAGCTTTTACAACAGGTTTAGTCACATCTGTTTTAACGGCTGCTGACTGCGCTGGATTATCAGCGGATTTAACCGCCGGCTTAGCGGCATCTGTTTTAATGACTGCAGACGGCGCTGCCGTATCAGCCGCTTTCGCAACAGGCTTCGTGACATCTGGTTTCGTTGTCGCTGGCTGTGTTGATTGTTGTGTTGGCTGCGCTGGCTGTGTTGGCTGAGCAGGATCAACGACTTTAGCCGCAGGCTTAGCAGGCTCATCGGGTCGCTTACCCGTAAGGTAGTAATCCATCGCCAAGCGCGCTATCGGCGCAGCAGCAGCAGCACCAAAACCTGCATTCTCAACGATGACGGCTAAAGCGATTTTTGGTTTGTCTGCAGGTGCAAACGCGATGTACAACGAGTGGTCACGCAAACGCTCTGAAATTTTACTAGCGTCGTATTTAACATTTCGACTCAAGGCCGCTGCCTGTGCAGTACCCGTCTTACCACCTGACACATAAGGTGCATTCGCAAATGAGCGCGCTGACGTACCTTCTTTAGTCACGCCTATCATGGCCTGCTTAATGAAATCGATATTGTCTTGTTTCAGCGGTATGCGATAACTCTCTTTAGGAACGGTGAGCTTGCGCGCTTTGGTGGTTCCGCTTTCAACCATCTTCACCAGATGCGGCTTCATCACGATGCCGTTGTTACTGAGATTAGAAACAGCATGCGCTAACTGCAGCGGTGTGAATGAGTTATATCCTTGGCCAATGCCGACAGAAATCGTTTCACCCGCATACCACTTTTGCTGCTCGGGTTTTTTATACGTTGTTCGTTTCCACTCTTGCGAAGGGAGCACGCCACGACGTTCGTTTTCAAGATCAATGCCAGTCAGCTGCCCAAAACCTAACGGCTTCATGAAATCGTGAATCGCATCAATCCCTAGGTCGTTCGCTAAATTGTAGTAGTAGGTGTTGCAGCTTTGGACGATGGATTTATACATATCCACGCGCCCATGGCCACCTTCTTTATCGTCGCGGAATTTATTATTTCCGAACCAAAAATAACCGGGATCAAAAATGGCTGCTTCCGGCGTACGCTTACCCAACTCCAAGGAAGCCAGTGCCATGTAGGGCTTGAAGGTCGAGCCGGGTGGATAACTACCAATCAAGGGGCGATTCAACAAAGGTTTGTCGAGCGAGGTATTCAACTCTTCCCAACTTTTTGCATCAATGCCTTCAACAAATAAATTCGGATCAAAGGTAGGCATCGATACATAGGCCAATATGTCGCCGGTCGATGGCTCGATCGCGACCAAAGCACCGCGCCTGTCACCAAACGCATGCTCGATAATTTTTTGTAGCTCGATATCGACGGACAAAATTAAATTGTTGCCCGATGTCGGTGCGGTACGCGATAAATTACGTACAGCTCGTCCACCCGCAGAGACTTCGATTTCATCATAGCCGGTAGTGCCGTGTAATTCTCGCTCGTAGCTTTTTTCTATACCTTCTTTACCGATATATTCGGTGCCGCGATAGTTAGCTGCATCATCACCACCTTCCAATCGCTCGGCTTCTGTTTTATTCACGCGACCGATGTAACCGATCATGTGTGATGCCGTTTGTCCCAGGGGATATTGGCGAAACAAACGCGCTTGAATATCAACACCCGGAAAACGGTAGCGCTGCGCCGCAAAGCGTGCAACTTCTTCATCGCTTAGTCGTGTGCGAATAGGAAGGCTTTCAAATGTTTTTGATTCTTCCATCAGCCGACGGAATCGCTTGCGATCTTTCGGCTGTATATCCACGAGCTGCGCCAGCTCATCAATCACCACATCGAGATTACGTTCAATTTTGGCGGGAGTGATCTCTAAGGTGTAAGCGGAAAAATTACGCGCTAAGACAACGCCGTTTCTATCAACAATCAATCCGCGATTGGGGACCGCAGGAACTACGGAAATACGATTACTTTCAGCGCGTTCGAAATATTCACTATGCCGAACTGCTTGCAGCCAAAGGAAGCGCAGCATCAACAAACCAAAGCAAACAAAAACGACCACGCCGGCCACCGACAGGCGCAGCCTGAACAGTTGTAGTTCGCGTTCGGTATCTTTAATTTCTGTCATTGCTGGCCGTGTCGAACGGTCTGTGTTTTGCGTGCGTTGATGTAATTAGATCGGGCGTGTTTCATCGCGATCCACGGCACGGCGTTGCGGCGCTAGTAATAACCAACAAACGACTGGCCAGATGATGGTGGCGACGATGCTTTGAGCAAAATACAGCCATCCTGGAAATTTACCGGTGACGGCCAGTTGTATCAGCATTTGTACGATTTGCATTACGACTAATAAAGGTAATACATGCAGCGCCTGCACCGAAGGTCTAAACCAAAGCACACGGCGATGAATCGTGATCGCGAAATACGACAGCAGTGTATAGGCCAGTGCGTTTTCACCGAGCAGTGAAGCACTGTGCACATCCATCACTAAGCCCATCAAGAATGCAATCCCAATACCAACTTTACGAGGTTGGTAAATGCTCCAGAAAATTAAGGTAAGCGCGACAAAATCGGGTACCCATCCCCAACCACCCCAAGGAAACAGGTTCATGAAAAACGCCGCCACCAAACTAAAGCCGATGAAGGCGGGATTGACGGGCAGCAGAATATGGTCGCGATCAATCATGGGGCTTCCGGATCTTTGTGTCGTTTGCGGGCGTCGGTTTGAATCGGTGCTTCCACTGGCGGTGGAGGTGCGGGCATTTGTTTAGCATCCGCCAACAAAACCAGTAGTTGACGATGGCGGGCGATTCCTGCAGTCGGTTGCAAAAGAATGCGCGCAAACGCATCAGATGTTTTTGCATCGACTGATACGACCGTCGCAACGGCCAATCCTGTCGGATAAACACCATCAATACCTGAGGTCAGCAATACATCGCCTCGTTGAATATCGGCATTCGACGCCATGAAGCGCAATTCAAGTACACCCGTCTGACCACGGCCATACGCCACGCTACGTACACCACTACGAAGAACCTGAACCGGTATCGCGTGGTCTTTATCAGTTAGCAGCGTGACTTCAGATGTAAAAGGAAAAACGCGAGTGACTTGTCCAATCACACCCAGATCATCAATGACCGGTTGGCCGAGCTGAATCTGGTGGCTAGATCCGCGATCGATAATGACCTTACGCGAAAAAGGATCGCGAGCGTCATACAAAATTTCACTCATCACTGACTTCAAAGTCAGGCGCTCAGAAGCAGCAAGTAGTTTGCGAAGATGAGCATTCTCGGCCAGCAGCTCTTGGCTCTGCTGCAATTGCTGCGCATTCAAAACCTGCTGTTCCCGCATGCGCTCGTTGTCTGCTTTTAGGGTAGTGAGTGAAGTGAAATAATCACTCACAGCAAAGATCGCATCTCTCGGCAGCATGGCAACCACCTGCAAAGGATAGAGCGCCGCACCAACGACCTGCCGCACCGATGCCAGCGCTTTCAGACGGGAATCGGCCATGAGCAAACCCACGGCAATCAGCGCAAAAAAAAGCATCTTGGCGCGCGCCGAGGCACCTTGCTTAAAGAGTGGTGGTGGGGTGTATTCCATCAGAGTGAAACTTTAAACCAATTGAGGGCAATTAGTGCAGGCTGGAAATACAACGGTGTGCTGACCCGCCCACCTCCCCGAGTTCCGGGAAGCAGGCCAGTGGCTTTGCAATGGGGTCGGGGAGTGCGGCTGAGAGAGCGGAACAGACAGCCGACGCGCATTTACTCGTAGGAGAAGAGGGAACCGAGTTTGTCCATGCGCTCGAGCGCCATGCCGGAGCCGCGCACCACGCAGGTTAATGGGTCCTCGGCCACCAAAACAGGCAAGCCGGTTTCCTCCATCAACAAGCGATCGAGATCGCGCAATAAGGCGCCACCACCGGTCAGCATCATGCCTTTTTCAGCGATGTCCGCACCCAGCTCAGGTGGGGTCTGTTC
>JBEDHZ010000003.1:0-26341 GCA_041173845.1 Pseudomonadota bacterium | reverse complement strand
GGCCTATACGCTTAAGGTCAGCTAGGTTCATCCAAACAAAAAATGCTTTTCCAACAATATTTTTATCCGGTACAAAGCCCCAATAGCGCGAATCCAGACTATTGTCACGATTATCGCCCATCATAAAGTAATGTCCAGCCGGGACCACGCACTCAAAACCCTCAAGGTTGTAGCTGCACAATTCATGCTGAGGAAAGGCATCGGGACTAGGCACGTATCCAGGCAAACGATCGTCGTTAAGAATCTGATGCGAAACACCGGTTAAATCTTCGCGCAAATGCGTGAAATAGGTCAGCCTTTCTTCGTCCAAATAATCGGGCAATTTCTCATAAGGCAGATCTTGTCCGTTTACTGATAAGCGCTTGTTTTTGTACACGACTTTATCTCCCGGGATACCGACTACCCGCTTGATGTAGTCAAGCGAAGGATCCTTCGGGAATTTAAACACCATCACGTCGCCACGCGAAGGGTTGTTAATGGAGATGACCTTTTTATTAACAATTGGCAGCCGAATGCCATAGGTGTACTTATTTACCAGTATCAGATCACCAATTTGCAGGGTCGGGACCATGGAACTGGATGGAATCTTAAATGGCTCGAACATAAATGAGCGGAAAAGAAATACCGCGGCAATCACCGGGAAAAAACTACCGGTGTAAGCCACCCACGCAGGTTGACCCTCGAGTTTTGCAACCAGTTCAGCACGAGCAACCGGATCGGGCTTAACCCCACTCTCGGTCAGGCGCGCAGTGCGCGCATCAAATTCATCCAATAATTCTTTCGCCTGACGGTGGCGCGAGGGCGCCAGATAAAAACGATCAATTGCCCAGATACAGCCTGTAACCACGGTGAGCAGAAACAATATCAGCGCAAAATTTCCGAGTAAGGATTGCAAAGTCATGTTGGTGTCTTTTTGGAGTGTTCAGTACTAGCGGTCGTTATTTGTCTTCAACTTGCAAGATGGCCAGGAAAGCTTCCTGCGGTATTTCAACCGAGCCCACTTGCTTCATGCGTTTCTTACCGGCTTTTTGTTTTTCCAGTAGCTTGCGCTTTCGAGTGATGTCACCGCCATAGCATTTGGCAATGACGTTCTTTCGAAGCGCTTTCACGTTTTCACGCGAAATAATATTTGAACCGATCGCTGCCTGAATAGCGACATCAAACATCTGCCTAGGGATCAGCTCACGCATTTTTGCTGCAACGGCACGACCGCGATATTGGCTATTTGATCGATGAACAATGATCGCCAACGCATCGACCTTCTCTGTGTTGATGAGCATATCAACTTTCACCACATCCGAAGCTCGATATTCCTTGAATTCATAATCCATCGATGCATAGCCGCGCGAAATCGATTTCAGTCGATCAAAAAAATCGAGCACGATTTCAGCCATTGGAATCTCGTAGGTCAACTGCACTTGCTTGCCATGGTAAGTCATGTTCAACTGCACGCCACGCTTCTGAGTACACAGTGTAATCACTGAACCAACGTACTCTTGCGGCATATACAAATTCACTGTAACGATAGGCTCTCTGACCTCTTCTATTTTAGAAGGGTCGGGCATCTTGGACGGATTGTCGACCATAATCGTTTTACCATCGCGCTGAACCACTTCGTAAATCACCGTCGGCGCCGTGGTGATTAAATCCATGTCGAATTCGCGCTCTAAGCGTTCTTGCACGATCTCCATATGCAAGAGGCCGAGAAAGCCACAGCGAAAACCAAAACCTAACGCTTGCGATACTTCGGGTTCATACATCAATGCCGCATCGTTTAACTTAAGCTTCTCCAACGAATCGCGCAATGCATCGTACTGATTAGCTTCGACCGGGAACAAACCGGCAAAAACCTGCGGCTGTACTTCTTTAAAACCGGGGAGCGGTGCCGGCGCTGGACGCGCAGCCAAGGTAATGGTGTCACCTACTTTGGCGGCCTTGAGTTCTTTAATACCTGCGATGATAAAACCTACCTGTCCGGCAGATAGGGATTCGCGCGACAGTGACTTCGGTGTAAACACACCGACGCTTTCAACTAAATGCTGCGCTCCGGTGGCCATGAAAAGAATTTTTTCTTTCGGGCGTAGAGTGCCATTCATGACTCGCACCAACATAACAACACCGACGTAGTTATCGAACCACGAATCAACAATCAGTGCCTGCAGCGGCGCATCGACATCGCCTTTGGGAGCCGGCACACGAGCGATCAGTGATTCAAGTACATCTTGCACACCTAATCCGCTTTTAGCGGAACAATGCACGGCATCGGAGGCTTCAATACCAATCACTTCTTCGATTTCGCTAATCGCGTTTTCAGGATCGGCGGAAGGTAAATCAATTTTATTTAAAACAGGCACCACTTCCACACCCAGATCGAGTGCGGTGTAACAGTTCGCTACTGTCTGTGCCTCGACACCCTGAGAAGCATCGACGACGAGCAGTGCACCTTCACAGGCTGACAAGGAGCGACTAACTTCGTAGCTGAAGTCGACGTGGCCCGGCGTATCGATCAAGTTGAGGTTATAGATTTTGCCATCGCGCGCCTTGTACTGGAGCGCCGCTGTTTGCGCCTTGATGGTGATGCCGCGCTCACGCTCGAGATCCATGGAGTCGAGCACCTGGGCTTCCATCTCGCGATCAGAGAGGCCCCCACACAATTGGATGATGCGATCTGCCAGCGTTGATTTGCCGTGATCGATGTGAGCGATGATTGAAAAATTTCTAATATTTTGCATTATTGCCGCGGGTACAAAAAAAGCGCTCTGAGCGGGGCTTTTCCCCATGCGAGCGCCTTGTTTGAAAAGCTGTTCAGAAGCCGCATTTTACCGGATTTGAGGGTGAACCTGACCGTTTAACCCGGATACGCCATCCAGATTAGTCGGGATGACTCGAAAGAAAACCTTTGACCGCATTTTCATCTAGGAAATAATGACAAAGTTGCTGATCTGGCTGTCCATCACGGCTGCCGATCAACACCGGCACCAGTTCGTCATAGCGCTGCACCAGCTCGGCATGAAGATCGATATCGATCACGTTGACACTGATTTCATCACCGACCAGCTTTCTAAGAGCTGCGAGCAAATCATCGCAAAGGTGGCAATAACTGCGTGAATAAAGAGTAAAACGAGGTTGGTCTGGCACGTCAGGCAAAGGTAGTCACTACAATCAAAAAAGAAAAGGCTGCGACCAGTGTCGCAGCCTTTCTCAAGTCAAATTACTTACGGCTGCGCAGGACGCAAGGGGACGAATTGCGAAGCATCACCTCGACGTACCAACAATAACGCGTTTTTCTTCGGGTCTAACTTAGCGACGAGCCCGTTGAACTGCTTAGCGTCCTTGATATCGGTATTGTTCAAGCGAACAATCACATCACCTGGCTGCAAGCCCGCACGCGCTGCTGAACCATCGGCCTGCTCAACGATCACGCCACCATCGAGCTTGAGTTCGCGCCTTTGTCCTTCGGTCAGATCAATCACTGCCAAACCGAGCGAATTTAATGTTTGCTCTTGCTTGGGTTTTTTCTCTTCTTTTTTCGCTACCTGCTCGACTTCCATTTCGGCCACAACAACAGGCAGATCGCGCTTATTACCTTTACGCAGAACAGTCAGAGTCGATTTAGATCCTGGCTTGGTATTGCCAACGAGACGCGGCAGATCACCGGATTTTTCAATCACTGTGCCATTGAAATTGGTGATGATGTCACCTGCTTCTACACCTGCTTTTTCAGCCGGACTACCTGGCTCAACCCGGGCGACCAACGCGCCTTGAGGACGCGGCAAGCCTAGGGACTCAGCCACGTCTTTAGTGACTTCACCAATCTGCACGCCGATGCGACCACGCACCACTCGACCTACTGATTTGAGCTGCTCGGAGACGCGAATAGCCTCATCAATGGGCACTGCAAAAGAGATACCCATATAGCCACCGGAACGGCTATAAATTTGCGAATTGATGCCAATGACTTCGCCGCGCATATTAATCAGCGGCCCACCCGAATTACCCGGATTAACCGCGACGTCGGTTTGAATCAGCGGTAAGTAATCACCAGTATCACGTGAGTTAGCCGAGATGATGCCTGCGGTCACCGTGTTTTCTAAACCAAACGGCGAACCAATCGCGATCACCCATTCACCAACACGTATTTTGCTTGAATCGCCCATGGTTAAACGTGGCAAGTTAGTGCTATCAATTTTCACCAGTGCCACATCGGTACGACGATCCGAACCAATGATTTTTGCTTTGAACTCGCGCTTGTCTGTGAGTGTTACGAAAACCTCATCAGCACCCTCAACCACGTGCGCATTCGTCAACACATATCCATCGGCAGAAATAATGAAACCCGAACCCACACCACGCGGTGTTTGTTGCTGATCATCACCACCTTGAGGACCACCTTTGCGACCGCGCGGTGAAGGCTGCGGACGCTGGCCGCCGGGAGGCTGGGCTCCGGGTGGCTGACCAAAGAAACGGCGGAAGAATTCCTGCATTTCCTCATCTTCAGATCCCGGCGCACCTTGACCTTGCTGCATGCCCTTGGAGCGCTCGGTGGTACGGATATTCACCACTGCCGGACCGACCTTGTCGACCAGATCAGTGAAGTCGGGTAACACGGCTGCGACAGCCGATGATGAAAAGGAAATACCCATGCCGAACGGCACGAAGGTAGCCGCTATGGCGACAAAGGCGGCAGCTGAAAAACTGCCAGAAAGACGCTGCATTATTTTCATGGGATTTATTTGCTGTCAGAAGCAGAAAATTCAAGGGTGTCGGCTACTTGCCGGATGGCCACCATAGGCACTTCGCCGACAATGGTAAGCCAAAATTTCCCAATCCGCTTGCCGACCATATTCACCGCCCCTTCCTGCACCGGATTCTGGCTACGAGCGGCTGACCAAGGCTCGATGAAGATTGAAATGCTCGCTAATCCATCAGAACATACGATCTGAACAACATCCCGAGCTTCACCTATTCCACTCTGCTTGGCCGCGATCACTCTGCGCTGAGCAGCTAGGCGGCTAAACCCTGCAGGCAATCGGAAAGCCCAGCCTGACACATCGGCGGGCCCTGAAACCGCGATCTCGGTCTGCCAGCCGTGCGTCGCCATTACACGTTCACGCAACCGTGAAGCGGGTATCGAGCCAATGGTGACTTCGCTAAACCCGATCTGAGCGACTACATCACCGCGCTCGCTAATACTTTGCGCGCGCAGTAACAAGCCCGAACTCTGATCAAACCAAAACCGATAGCTGTAACGCAAATTATCGATGGGCTGTAATTGCATCACGGTGGTATCTCGACCAGCGACTCGATCATTTTCTAGTAAACGAAACCGATAATGATCCGCCAGTTGTGCGTTACTAAATTGTGCAAGTCCAGGAAAGCTGCGCGCACCTATCTGACGATCACTTATGATTCGCCGCTCACGTGGCAAATACCACATGATTTCTTCGCCACGTCGCACAATTTCATTCGGTGGACCATCCAGCATTTCAATCCGCTCAATCGCTTCTTTTGATTGATGCTTATGAATGATGCGCGATGTATGAAGCGATGGCCCCTGCTGACTGAGCAAAATACCGGCGTAATCGAGTCGCTCCGCCGCCTCTCTGGCGCGCTCGACCGTTCGCAAGGCAGGGCTAGTTTCGCCCGCGGCTGATTCTCCGGCAATGACTGCGAAAAAGAGGAGATACCTAAGATAATGCCGTCGACCTAACCATACTGAAACCATGAAATTATTTTTATTACTACCTAGAGGTTGAAGCTGGATGTCCAATTGCTCTCAGACCATACAAGGATGGTGTAGAACTTTGGTGCCAAAGAATATAGTTCTGCAGTTTTATTGAATCAGCATTGGACGACTGCCTATCGGCCACTACAAGCTCGTCTGCTGATGTGGGTATCGATAACGATGCAGAGACATGGGTCTCTGCTGGCCCATGAAATATCGTGGGCGCAATCACAAAACCAGTAAGCACCGCCGCTGCAGCTGCCGCAGTCGCCGGCCATTTGCTGAGCCTATGAATTGCGCTTCGCTTTGGTGGCGCAATCAGGCTAGGCTCGTTGACAAGTTGTATTGCTAACCGCTTGCTGAAATTGTTGGTTGGGTTGTATGCCATCTCTTCAGAGCGAAGTACATCACCAATTTGATGATACATATCCCATCGCTCTCGACCCGACGCTTGATACACGGATGTCATTACTGAAGGCAAAAGTTCGGGATCAAGCTCGCCGTCCATCAGCTCAGAAATGTGCTGCTGTTTTTTTTGGTTTTTTTCCATTGCCCTACCTACTTTGTACGACGTAATTCATTCACTACATAAACAATGACTTTAGTGACTCACCAACGTTTATCGAGAGCGGTACCAAGCAAAGGCCGGAGTTTGACAGCGATCGCTTCGCGAGCACGAAAAATCCGGCTGCGCACAGTACCTATAGGACAGGCCATGGCGACAGCAATTTCATCGTAACTCAGTCCCTCTATTTCGCGTAGGGTAATCGCTATACGTAACTCTTCCGGTAAAGCCTCCATGGCAAAATTAACGGTCTCAGCAATTTGCTTAGTCGCCAACATGGACTCGGGAGTGTTGATATCTCTTAGGTGCTCTCCATCATCAAAAGTTTCAGCTTCTTCTGCATCCGCTTCAGTCGAGGTGGGTGCACGTCGACCTTGCGTCACCAGATAATTTTTCGCCGTATTGATACCAATACGATATAGCCACGTGTAAAACGCGGAATCGCCCCTAAACTGCGGAAGTGCGCGATAAGCCTTAATAAACGCTTCTTGCACCACATCTTCTGCTTCTGCCTGGTCTCGTATCAATCGCGATACTAATCGCATTAATTTACGCTGATACTTCGATACCAATAACTCGAAAGCTTTTTTGTCCCCGTGTTGAACACGATCGACCAACAGCTGATCTACCTCGCGCTCTGTGGTCAAACCAAAAACCCTCGCACGCGAACACGCGCAGAAAAACCTGTTCGATTGAGTACAGCCTCTGTTGTTGACTTGATTTCAATTAAGAAGTTCCCTTGGTTTAGGGAACCAGCGGCGATCACATAGTCGTTTCGGGATTTTTCCCAGCGATCCAATGACACGCTATGTGTAACTCGCGAAATGACGCCTCGTTTAGAGAATCGGGTAGCACGATGACTGATCGTACATATCCATTCGCTGATTGAAAACGAAGCAAGAGCAGCATTGGCCAAAGCGTAGAGTCCCGATGAAGTTGAACTAACTCACCACGATCCTGAGGGGCACTACTAAATGGTGCTGAATCAAGTGTCGTGACCTGTTCAGTCTGGCGCAAGTGAATCACGCCATTTCCGGAAATATCAATGAAGAAGATTTTTCTATAGCGCGACGCGTAGAGAAAACTAGTGATTGCTGCTGTGGCGCAAAGCAGTATGAGCGACTGACGAACAACAAAGTCAGAATCATCTGCTGGAAAATTTATGAGTAGCGCTACTGTGGCCAATAGCAGAAGGCCCAAAACAACGAGCGACAATGAGAGGATGCGAGAAGGATGTACTACAGCGGAAGTGGCAATCGACATGAGATAACGTTACGCCGCTAACGTTACGTTATCTCTGCAAGACGAAAAAAACATCGCTGAGTCAGCGCTGCGAAGAATTAAGGCGCGCGGGAAAAAATCAGTGTTCCGTTCGTTCCACCAAAGCCGAACGAATTTTTGACTGCGATATCAATTTTCATATCGCGTGCTTGATTAGCGCAATAGTCGAGATCGCAAGCAGGATCTTGATTAAAAATATTTATCGTCGGTGGAGATTTTTGATTATGAACCGCAAGTACTGTGAATACAGCTTCCAATCCACCCGCACCACCGAGCAAATGCCCCGTCATGGATTTGGTTGAATTGACCACGATATTTTTTGCGTGATCACCTAAGGCGCGTTTAATAGCGACTGTTTCAGCCACGTCACCCAGTGGTGTCGATGTACCGTGAGCATTCACATAATCAACCTGATCCGCATTCACACCTGCATTGCGCATAGCAGCAACCATGCAGCGTCGTGCGCCATCGCCATCTTCCAGCGGTGCGGTCATATGATGAGCATCGGCACTCATTCCAAAGCCGAGCAACTCAGCATAAATTTTTGCGCCACGCGCCTTGGCATGTTCGTACTCTTCTAGCACCATGACTCCAGCGCCTTCACCGAGCACAAAACCATCACGATCTTTATCCCAAGGACGTGATGCAGTTGCCGGATCATCGTTACGTGAAGAGAGTGCACGAGCCGATGCAAAACCACCTAAGCCCAATGGGGAAATCGTTGATTCCGCTCCGCCCGCAATAATGACATCGGCATCACCGTATTCAATCATGCGACCGGCTTCACCTATGCAATGCAGACCGGTAGTGCAGGCAGTAACAATCGCAATGTTCGGACCTTTTAATCCATACTTGATCGACAGATGGCCGGAGATCATATTGATGATCGAGGCTGGAACAAAGAAGGGGCTAATACGGCGCGGACCGCGGTTGGTCAACTCAGTGTGAGTCTGCTCAATCATCGGCAGACCACCAATACCGGAGCCAACGATGACGCCTATGCGCTCAGCATTTTCTTCGGTGACTTGAAGTCCACTGTCTTGCATCGCTTGCATGCCAGCGGCCATGCCGTAATGGATAAAGGTATCCATGTGGCGAGCTTCTTTACCGGGCATGTAGTCCTCGACATTGAAGCCTTTGACTTCACCAGCAAAGTGCGTAGAGAAGGGACTTGCATCGAAGCGTGTGATGGTGGCTATACCTGATCGACCAGCCAATAAAGCTTCCCACGAAGACGTAACAGAGTTACCAATCGGGGAAACGCATCCAAGTCCAGTGACGACCACACGACGTTGCTTTGAGCGACTCAAACCATGCTCCTGAAAACTAACTAATTGCTCGCTGCGTAGAAATTAAGCTTTGACGTGTGCTGTGGCGTAATCGATGGCCTGTTGGACCGTCGTAATCTTTTCAGCTTGTTCGTCAGGAATTTCCATTTCGAATTCGTCTTCTAGTGCCATGACTAATTCGACGGTATCAAGTGAATCTGCGCCGAGATCATCAACAAACGACGATTCGTTCTTGATATCAGCTTCAGCAACACCAAGTTGCTCAGCAACTATTTTTTTAACGCGGGATTCGATGTCAGACATCTTGCTCCTCCAAAGGACAGGTTTCGTAAAGTGCGCGCATTTTATCAGGTTTGCGCGATGGAACTCAGTTTTTGACTTTTGCTTTTATTAACAAAATAATGCACTGAAAATCAAGCAAAAGTCCGTAATTAATCGGATTACCAGGATTAACCGCCACTCATGTACATGCCGCCGTTAACATGAAGCGTTGTACCCGTGACATATCCGGCCTCAGGCGATGCTAAAAACGCTACAGCGGCTGCAATATCTTCAGGCATACCAAAGCGCCCCGCAGGTATTTGCTGCAATAGTGCAGCAACTTGCTGCTCGTTTAACGCTTTGGTCATATCGGTATCTATAAATCCGGGAGCAATGCAATTGACCGTGATATTCCGACTGCCTACCTCACGCGCTAAGGCGCGAGTCATGCCGGCAACACCTGCTTTCGACGCTGCATAGTTAATCTGTCCTGCATTACCCGCTGAACCAACGACAGAGGTGATATTGATGATGCGGCCGTGCTTAGCTTTCATCATTCCTCTCAACACCGCACGCGATAAACGACTTACAGCCGTCAAATTGGTGGCGATAACGGTATCCCACTCTTCATCTTTCATACGCATAGCAAGCTGGTCGTGCGTAATACCTGCGTTATTCACCAATATAGATAAGCTGCCGAACTCCTTGCTAATGGCATCGACTAATTCATTCGATTGAGCAGCGTCGTTTACATTAAGCACAACGCCACGTCCGGCACCCGCTTGCGACAAGTACTCCGTAATAGCCATCGCACCTGAATCTGATGTTGCTGTACCAATCACCGTTGCACCGCGGCGCACAAGTTCAATGGCAATTGCGCGACCAATACCACGCGATGCACCCGTAACTAATGCCACCTGCTTATCTAATCCAACCGATTTGTTCATGATCCTATTGTCTCCAAAAGCGCGTCCATTGATGCTTGATCGTTAATGGCATCGGTGGCGAGTTCACCATGGATGCGTTTAACCAATCCGGAAAGTACTTTGCCTGGACCGCATTCAATTACACGCTCAACACCTAGTGATGCCATGGTTTGTACTGTTTCTACCCAGCGCACGGGGCTGGCCGCTTGACGAACAAGCGCATCTTTAATTGCCGCGGCATCGGTGACCACCGACACATCCACATTATTAATTAGAGGGATAGCAGGCGACGCAAATGCCACACTTTGCAAATAGTCACGCAAACGGTCTGAAGCGGGTTTCAAAAGCGAAGAGTGAAATGGAGCTGATACTGGCAAAGGCAAGGCACGTTTTGCCCCTTTAGCTTTCGCTACTTCGCATGCACGCTCGACGGCCGATTTGTGACCCGCAATAACGACTTGTGCAGGAGCGTTGAAGTTAACTGGCTCGACCACCTCACCTTGTGCGGCCTCGAGACAGGCAGCACGCACATCATCATCCGATAAACCAAGAATAGCGGCCATTCCACCCTGACCTACCGGTACAGCCTCTTGCATAGCCTGCGCGCGAAAGCGCACGAGTGGTACAGCGTCTTTGAATTGAATCACTCCAGCTGCTACCAGCGCTGAATATTCACCCAGACTATGACCAGCAACGATATCAGCTAACTTGCCACCCGCAGCGATCCAAGCGCGATAAAACGCGACTGCCGACGCTAACATTACTGGCTGTGTGTTCGTGGTCAGATCGAGTTCTTCTTTCGGACCATCTAAAATCAATTTACCGAGATCAAAACCTAAAGCCTCTGACGCTTCGGCAATCGTTTCAGCGACGACAGCGTTACCAGCAAAACCATTCAGCATGCCTAGGGCTTGCGAGCCTTGGCCAGGAAATACAAATGCAATTTTTTTCATAAGGTAGAGAAAATCTGAATTTTTTATCAGAGGCGCACTAACACAGCACCCCAAGTAAAACCGCCGCCCACACCTTCCATCAGTATGTGCTGACCAGGATGAATGCGGCCATCACGCATGGCTTCATCAAACGCCAACGGAATTGAGGCAGCTGACGTATTGCCATGACGATCAACAGTAACAACCATTTTTTCTAGTGGAAGACCTAGTTTTTTAGCCGTGCCCTGCATGATGCGAATATTTGCTTGATGTGGAATCAACCAATCAACTTGAGATGCCTGCATACCCGCCGCATCCAGCACTTCATTAGCAACTTGCTCCAACACTGAAACAGCGAGTTTAAAAACGGCCTGGCCATCCATCGTCAGAAAAGCGGTACCTGCAACGGCACCTGCACTCACCGAACCGGGAACACACAAAATATCAGTATGTCGACCATCCGCATGCATACGAGTAGCGAGAATTCCTGGTTCATCAGATTGCGATAGCACCACTGCACCCGCACCGTCACCAAACAACACACAGGTCGTGCGATCGTTAAAATCAAGAATGCGTGAAAATACTTCAGCACCTATCACCAATGCACGCTTATGCATACCGGATCGAATAAAACTATCAGCGACTGAAACCGCATAAACAAATCCACTGCACACCGCTTGTATATCCATCGCAGCACAATGATTCGTGATGCCGAGTTTGCGTTGTACAACGCACGCCGTGCTGGGAAAACCGCCGAGATAATCGGGGGTTGATGTTGCCAAAATAATGAGATCGATATCGTCTGGTTTAAGACCTGCCATCTCAATAGCGCGTTGCGCTGCTTCGGTGGCCAGGTCGCTGGCCATCACGCCAGGATCAGCAAAGTGCCTTGAGGAGATTCCGCTGCGCGAAACTATCCATTCATCTGACGTCTCTAGCCCGCGTTCAGCCAACATTTTTGCGAGGTCAGAATTGCTTACTCTCCGTGGAGGTAAGCTGCTTCCGGTACCAACAATTTTTGTATACATAGTCATGCTATTTTCTGCTCACTGTCGGCGTGATCAACTGCCTGGGGCATCAGATCCGCCATCGAAGTTTCTATACGCGACAACACATCATGACGCGCCGCTTCGAACGCGCGACGAATTGCCCATTCAAAGCCATCAGCTTTTTCGCCACCATGACTCTTGAAAACTAAACCACGCAAACCCAATAAACTCGCACCATTGTAACGAGATGGATTGAGTCGCTGAGAAATCCGCTTGAGTGCGCTTCGAGCGATCAACGCACCCAACATATCCAACCAACCTTTACGCAGTTCACTGACTAACACGCCTTTGATGAGTCGACCTAAACCTTCAACGGCTTTCAAGGTGACGTTACCCACAAAGCCATCACACACCACAATATCGGTAGTGCCTTCGAAGATGTCATTACCTTCGACGTTACCGTAAAAATTAATCAAGCCTTTTGCATGATCAGCGCGCAGCAATTCTGCTGTCTGCTTCACCAACTCATTCCCTTTGATATCTTCGGCGCCCACATTCAGCAAACCCACCGTAGGACGGTCGTGTCCTTCAACCGCCGACACTAATGCTGAACCCATCAACGCAAATTGATGCAAATGATGCGGCTCGCAATCCACGTTAGCGCCTAAATCAAGCACATACGTCGGGCCATCGTTTTGATTAGGGAGAATGGTGCAAATCGCGGGTCTATCAACACCCGGCATTGTTTTTAGTAGGTAGCGTGACACCGCCATCAGAGCGCCGGTATTTCCAGCAGAAACACAGGCTTGAGCGCGCCCGTCCTTAACTTGAGTAATTGCGACCCGCATAGACGAATCTTTTTTGCGGCGCAAAGCGGTTTCCAAGGGATCGTCCATTTCGACGACCTCACTGGCATTGACTACTGTTATTCGAGGATTACCAGCAGCACCTAGCTTATTAAGCTCTAGTTGAATTGGTACTTCGCGTCCCACCAGAATAAGGTTGACGGATGGCTCACTTTTTAAAAAAGCGAGAGAGGCAGGAATGGTGACAGAAGGACCGTGATCACCACCCATGCAATCAATGGCAAGTGTGATGGTCATGTCAGCGGCAAAAGTTGCCGGGCCGACAGTAGGCCGAGATCATTCATGCGAAGTCACGACGGGGTGGGCAGTCTGGATACAAAAACGGCGCTAAGCAGTCGAAGACTGTTCACGCCGTAGTTGCTACGTCCAGAAAATTATTCGTCGTTTTTGGTCTTGAGAACCTTGCGACCACGATAAAAGCCGTTAGGGCTAATGTGATGACGCAAATGTGTCTCACCCGTGGTTGACTCAACAGCCAATGCCGCAGGCGTCAAAAAATCATGCGAACGGTGCATGCCGCGCTTGGACGGGGTTTTCTTGTTTTGTTGAACAGCCATGTCGTACTCCTAAACCAGACAATCTATAAGTTTACCATACAGAGCAGCCTTAATAACTAGTGATTAACTAATTAATTAGACAACTTCGACCACTCTGGCGCCTTCCAGGTAGATCGGCCAACCAAAAAAAGCCGCCCTCCTGTTACTTCAATCACTTCAATTTTTTCAAAATAGCAAAAGGTGATTCCAATTTACTATTAATTACCGCCTCTGAACCTTTAGGGCAAACTTCATGTCGCGGCGACAAAGGCAACGATAACAAAGCCTCATCTTCGACCAGCGCCAGTAAATCCATCGCCGATGAGCTAACGATGACGTCGATACTCTCGTCATCCAGTCTTGCTTCAGTTGCCTCTGCTTGCGCCTCGTCCGTCACTAAGACCAGACGACTTTCAGCATTAATCTGTTGAGTAAAAGGAGTCAGGCAACGCTGACAAACTAAGCGAACCTCTCCTTCAACCGTCAGGGACAGTTGTGGCAAGCCTTCAGAATGACGCCCACCTTGAAACGCCCAGCTCAACTCACCACTCGCGTCATGCAGGTCAGCCCGCAGCCTTACGAATTCGGCGACAGGTGTCGTGCCTGTAGCCTGCTCGGCCAATCGGCAAAATTCAAGACTGTTAATGGTGGTCGCACTCATACGCAAGTACATTCCGGAAAACCCGCTATGATAACAGGGTTTACTTTCAGCTTTACGATGCGACTTTACTTAGCTTGTAGGTAAATAAGCGCTCAACTTTACTCAGCCCATCCTCTCGATTCATGCCGCCTTCACTCACTCCGCGCTTAATTCTCGCTTCTGGCTCGGCCTATCGCAAAGAACTGCTGTCACGTTTGCAGTTGCCCTTCGACGTTATGTCGCCGGACATTGATGAAACGCCGCTTGAAAATGAAAGGCCCGCAGAAACTGCCTTACGGCTGGCCGAAGCTAAAGCTAAAGCCGTCGCAACGCTGGCGGATTCTTCGCTGATCATCGGATCAGATCAGGTCGCGACCTTAGACCACGAGCAAATAGGAAAACCTGGCGACCATGCGAATGCAATGGCACAACTTAAAAAAATGCGTGGCCGAGAAGTAATTTTTCATACTGCGCTGTGTCTGGTAGACAACCGCTCCGGAAGCACAACACCGCTGCAAATCGACTCTGTCGCCACCAGCGTTACATTCAGAGATTTGCCCGACGCAGAGCTTGATGCCTATCTACAGATTGAAAAGCCCTACGATTGCGCAGGCAGCGCAAAAAATGAAGGTCTAGGCATTGCATTGATAGATCAAATTCGAAGCGACGATCCGACCGCACTCACCGGCTTGCCATTAATTGCATTAACTCGCATGTTGCGCGCTGCTGGTGTGCGCTTGTTTACTTTATAGCTCAATGAACGGAACTCTTTATCTCATTCCTAATTCTTTAGGCCCAGGTGCACTCGATGAAGTGCTGCCTGCCTCTGTGCGTGAAACCACTGCTCAGTTAGATTACTTTATCGCTGAAAACGCGAAGACAGCGCGCGCCTTTCTCAAGTTGGTATCCACCACTCATCCGCTGGGAAAGCCATTACAGGAAATTGAAATTCGCGAATTGAATATCAACACCGCAGCGTCTGAATTGCCTTCGTTGCTAGCTCCTTTGCTAGCAGGTAGAAATGCAGGATTAGTTTCGGAAGCCGGCGTTCCTGCTGTGGCTGATCCAGGCGCAGATTTAGTGAGACTGGCGCATCAAAAAAACATACCGGTAAAACCACTGGTTGGCCCCTCATCGATATTACTGGCACTGATGGCAAGTGGTTTAAATGGACAGAGCTTTGCATTTCAAGGTTATCTGCCAACTGATTCAGGGCAACGAGCGAATCGCTTACGTCAGCTTGAACAACGTTCACGTCAAGAAAAGCAAACACAGATTTTTATTGAAACACCGTATCGCAACGAGGCAATGCTGGAAGCTATTGCAAATCATTGCACTAGCTCGACATTACTCACCGTGGCAACGGATTTGACGCTGGAGACTGAAACGGTACGTACTCAGTCTATACAGGTGTGGAAAAATGAAATTACCGCCGGACGATTTCCTGATTTCAAAAAAAAGCCGACGGTATTTTTATTACTAGCGATTTAAAACAGCGTTCACGAATTTCATCGTATTTCAACCGGGACTCAACGCGGCTTCAACCACTCATTACCTAGCGCACGCGCAGCACCCTCACCCACGGCTGCGCCAAATTTTTTCAACACGCGATCTGACAGACCTTCACGTACGGTGTAATCAATCACATCCTCTGCTTTGAGCACATCGCGCGCAACGCTATCAACAGTGCCCAAACCATCGGCCAAACCGAGTGTGATCGCATGGCTACCTGTCCAGAACAGACCTGAGAAAATCTCTGGATTTTCCTTCAATCGTTTACCCCGACCTGCGCGAACTGCAGCGATGAATTGCTCATGTATTTCTTTGAGCATAGCTTGAGTGAATTCTTTATGTTTAGCGCTGTAAGGCGAAAAAGGATCCATTAATCCTTTATTTTCTCCGGCAGTCATTAAGCGACGCTCAATACCTAATTTATCCATTAAGCCAGTAAATCCAAAGCTACTCATCAAGACACCAATCGACCCAACAATACTCGCCTGACTGACGTAAATTCTATCGGCAGCCGCAGCGATGTAATAGCAACCGGAAGCGCACATATCTTCAACAACCACATACACAGGTTTGTTCGGATGCAGTTTACGAAGACGATTAATTTCGTCGTTCACAATCGCTGATTGAACAGGACTTCCGCCGGGACTGTTCATTTTCAAAATCAATCCCACTGACGTCGCATCGCTGAACGCATCATTTAAAGCAGGCAAAATCGAACTAACCGAACCTGTGCTGCTACCCGCATCAATCTCGCCATCAATTTCAATCAAAGCGGTATGACGCGAATTGACTTGTTTGGTTGAGCCTTTGAAATCAAACGCTGCCCAAATAGCGATAAGCGCCAGAATCAACGCAGAGAAACGGAAAAATACTCTCCAGCGGCGGTTCATACGCTGATCTTCGAGCAATTCATAAGCCAGTTTTTCTAACAGCACATACGGTGGCCCGGCCGGTTCGGAGGGCTTTGGCGCAGTTACTGACTCTGGCGTTGATTCTGCTGATGGTGCTGGCGCAGCGACTTCGGGTTCTTGACCAGGGGTGTTCTCGTTCATTGGAAAAATTCCTGTAGGCGTTAATACTTAGGTTCAGGCTCGGGCCGGACGCACGTAAACGTCGGGTTCCCAAAAAATTTTCTTGTCGCGCTCGATGACGTTGATCGCATGTAAACGACCACCACGACATGGGCCACCTGCACATTGTCCGGTCTCAGGTTCATACAAAGCGCCATGAGTAGCGCACATTAAATACAAGCCGCTAGATTCAAAGAATTCACCCTCAGTCCAGTCCAGCTCCATAGGTAAATGTGCACATCGATTTAAATAGGCACGCGGCTCTTGACCATAGCGAACAACAAACGCCGTTAAGTCGTCACCACCAACCGTGACTGGAAAGCGTATGCCCTTGCCACCTTCGTCAAGTGACTCTGAATCGCAAATATAAATCGCTTCGCTCATGTGAAATGTATCAGCTCAAAAATTTTAGGCATGTTCAATTAACCATGCATGCAATTCAGGTACCGAGTTCGCACCAAATAACGGTGACATCGCTTCTAGTTCATGGCGTGGATGCGCACCGTAATGAACACCTATCCCAGCCGCCCCGGCATTACCAGCCATGAGTAAATCGTGTGTGGTATCACCGATCATGACAGTTCGGCGCATATCTTGGCCCAGTTCGCGGGTAATTTCTTGCAGCATCGCAGGGTGCGGTTTAGAGAATGTCTCATCGGCACAGCGAGTAGAGTCAAACACCGACATCAAACCCACAGTACTCAGCGCACGGCTTAATCCTACGCGACTCTTACCGGTTGCCACCGCCAAAAAATAACCCTGACTGGCAAGATCAGCCAACATCTCTCTAACACCGTCGAATAAGGTCAGTGTTTGGTCTTGTGCCAAATAATGATAGCGATAACGCTCCACCATACGTGGATACGATTTAGGATCTAAGTCAGGCAACACTGCCTGCATCGCATCTTGCAACCCCAGCCCGATAACATGCGATGCCGCACGATCATCCGGCACGGGCAATCCCAAGTCGCGCGCTGCTGCCTGCATGCTCGCCACAATGGTGGCCGTACTATCCATCAAGGTGCCGTCCCAATCGAATACGATTAAGTCAAATTGTTTTCTGGCCATCCGCCTAGCTCTTTTCTAAACGCGCTATCTATCACGCAGGGTTATGTTTTATTACTTAATCGTTGGTCAGACTGTCTAAAAAGCGTTGGCAATCTTTCGCTAACGTAGATTCAATTCTGAGTTCTGAGCCAGTTGCTGGATGCTGAAAGCGCAATGTCCATGCATGCAAAAACATGCGCTTTAAGGCACCTCTGCCCGCTGCCGCCTTATGTAATTGGCGATTGAATGCAAAGTCACCGTATTTTTCATCGCCGACTATTGGAAACCCCGACGACGCTAAGTGCACACGAATTTGATGCGTCCTGCCTGTTTTCAGCTCGGCTTCTAATAAAACAAACTCACCGTATTTTCGCAATAAATTGAATATCGTGTGCGAAGCCTGTCCATCAGATTGAACTCGTACTCGTCGCTCGCCTTCTGGTGTGGTGTATTTAAATAGAGGGAGCTTGATGTGCTGGCGGCGATGCAGCCACTGCCCGTGAACTAGGGCCAGATAGCGTTTATCAATCTGTCCCTCACGAATTTGCTCGTGCAGTGCGGTCAGAGCACTGCGCTTTTTCGCCAGCATGAGAATGCCTGAGGTTTCACGATCTAGTCTGTGCACCAACTCCAAAAATTTAGCTTGCGGCCTGGCCGCCCTGAGTTGCTCGATGACCCCGTGACTTATGCCCGACCCCCCATGCACTGCCACACCCGCAGGTTTATCGATGATCAGCAAATGTTCATCTTCGAACAGAATGGCAAATTCCACGGCTGGAACATGGGAATGTTCACGCTCAGCGATGCGCATGGGCGGTACGCGTACCGTATCGCCCTCGACCAGCCGATAAGTGGCGTCTATTCGCCCCTTGTTTACCCTGACCTGACCAGAACGCAGTACCTGATAGACGTGACTTTTCGGTACGCCTTTGCAGATTCGTAGCAAAAAGTTATCAATTCGTTGCCCGGCTTGTTCAGAGTCAATCGTCAGCCATTGAACTGCGGGGCGATTTGATGATTCGGCAAGCTCGGCGCGAAACCTCGGGTCATTTTCGGAAAGCCTCGCTAAGTCATTCATTTTGAATATATAATCCGCAAAGCGATGTAAGTCGCTGGGTGTGTAACATTAAAGAACGCATTCTACACAGGGGCATCTCTATCGGCCCCGTCTGTTTCGAGGTCCTCACACAATGAGCGCAGGATTCGCTAACAAAGTGAATCCATGTAACTGGCGGCATTCTGTGATCCTCCCAGAGAATTCGATAGTAAAGCTGTGCATGCAGGCTGTTTTGCGTTGTCAGGGTCGCACCGAAGTTGCGATCGGACCGGACGCCAAATCGCCGGAAGCAAAAGCTAGGAAAGCAAGGATTAGTCTGGCAAGCCGTTCTCATGATGAAGGCTTGCTGGCAGATGCAACTGAATTAATTTGCTGATTGTGACGATAATGAGATTCCAACCAACGCTGGTTGAACAACGCCTTCACACCAATGACAAGCCGCCAATCGGGGCTGGTTTGTTGCTGCGTGATGGTGTGATCTTTTTTCGTTAGTCGCAAAACCTCAGTTTCATCCTCGCCAAGTGCTACGAGCATCAAATGCTCAGTCTGCACTTAACGGCAATATCCCTCTCCCGGCTTCTGTTCCCACGCATGCATCCAATGATTTTTCCGCGCTAACTGACGTTTAGTCAGCTAGCCGGGCATGGGCCTATCAGGGCCACGGAGCCATACAAAATGAAACGCATGCTGTTTAATGCCACGCAACAGGAAGAGTTGCGCGTAGCAATCGTCGATGGGCAAAAGCTGATCGACATCGATATCGAGACCACCGGTCGCGAACAACGAAAATCCAATATCTACAAAGGCATCATCACCCGCATCGAGCCCTCGCTCGAAGCCTGCTTTGTCAACTACGGTGAAGAACGTCACGGTTTCCTACCCTTTAAAGAAGTCGCGCGCAGCTATTTCCGCGAAGGCGTGGACATCCGCAACGCAAGCATTCGCGATGCCTTGCGCGAAGGTCAGGAAATTGTGGTTCAGGTTGAAAAAGAAGAGCGTGGCAACAAAGGCGCTGCACTAACGTCTTTTATCTCCCTCGCCGGTCGCTATCTGGTCCTCATGCCGAACAACCCACGAGGTGGTGGCGTATCTCGCCGCGTTGAAGGCGAAGATCGACAAGAATTGCGCGAAGCAATGGACAAGCTCGATCTGCCACAAGGGATGTCTGTCATTGCACGTACTGCTGGTATCGGACGTAACGTCGATGAACTGCAGTGGGATTTAAATTACCTAATGCAGCTCTGGCGTGCCATCGATGGCGCGGGCAAATCGGCACCGGGTGCTTTCTTGATCTATCAAGAATCCTCGTTAGTCATCCGCGCGATTCGCGACTACTTCCAGCCTGATATCGGTGAAATTCTGATCGATACCGATGACATCTTTGAACAAGCTCAGCAATTCATGAGTCATGTGATGCCGGATATGGCACACCGAGTCAAACGCTACCGTGAAGAAGTACCGCTGTTTTCGCGCTTCCAGATCGAACACCAAATCGAAAGCGCCTATTCGCGCACCGTACCGCTGCCCTCTGGTGGCGCTATCGTTATCGATCACACTGAAGCACTCGTGTCAGTCGATGTGAACTCGGCGCGTTCCACGCGCGGCGGTGATATCGAAACCACGGCATTCAACACCAATCTTGAAGCCGCTGATGAAGTCGCCCGTCAATTACGCCTGCGTGACTTAGGCGGCTTGATTGTGATCGACTTCATCGACATGGAGAATTCTAAAAATCAACGTGAAGTTGAAAATCGACTCAAAGATGCACTGCACTACGATCGTGCACGCGTTCAGATGGGGAAAATTTCTCGCTTTGGTTTGATGGAACTCTCGCGTCAACGACTGCGCCCTTCGCTCTCCGAAGGTAGTCACATCACCTGCCCACGCTGTAACGGCACTGGACATATCCGCGATACCGAATCATCTGCATTGCAAGTCCTGCGTATTATTCAGGAAGAAGCGATGAAGGAAAACTCCGCCGCGATCCACGTGCAAGCTCCCGTGGATGTGGCTGCATTCCTACTCAACGAAAAACGTGGCGAGATTTTGAAAATCGAAACTCGTCATCGCGCCTCAGTGGTGCTGATTCCTAATAAACACTTAGAGACACCGCACTACAAGCTTGACCGTATCAAGCACGATGATCCACGCTTAGATGATCTTCAAGCTAGCTATAAATTAGCTGAAGAAGGCGACACCGATGTTGGTTACAGCAAGCGTAAAGAAGAAGAACGCAAGCCACGCCAGGAAGCCGTCGTTAAATCGATCACGCCTGATCAACCAGCACCGATTGTTGAACGTCGCGAAACGCGTGGACAGAGTAACGAGCAAGCCGCTGAAGGATTTCTGTCACGTCTGTTTGGATTTTTCCGTAAAAAACCAGCTACCGAAACTCCGGCAGCAGCGGGCGCAAAAACCAAAGATCGTGAACGCAGCGAGCGCGGTGGTCGCGGTCGTAACCGTTCTGGTCGTGGACGCGGACGTGATAAGACGGATGAACGTCCAGAGTCACGCGATGCGAAAGATGGTCGCGAGCCTAAGCTTAAGGAAATCAAAGAACCACGTCAGCCTAAGCCTCAGCGTGAGCCTAAAGAGGCGCGTGAACCTAAAGATGGTAATGAGCCACGCCGCGAACGCGGCAATCGTCAGCAACGCGATGACAAGCGTCCGCTCGCAGTCGATGAAAATGCCAATCTTGCCAACGTAGATGGTACTAACCCAGCAAGCACTCATCCAATGACTGCATCAGTGGGTAGTGAACAACCGATTCAAGCTGATTTGCTGACCACCCCTGGTGAAGAGTCAACCACCGATGCAGCGGGTGAGCCACGTCGCCGTCGCCGTCGTGGTGGCCGTAATCGTAATCGTCGTGATCGTGATCAAGTCGATGGCAATCAAGCAGAGAATGCTGGTATAGCCGACCAAGGTTCACATGGGCACGCTGATCACTTCGAATCGAATACTGTCGAAGTAGTGCAGCATTTTATCGAGCACACCAGCGAGCCGCACGTAAGCTATCCAACGGAAACGCCTGTGAGTGCTGCAGCGACTTACTCACCCGCGCCAACGTTTACGAGCGAAGCTGCAACTGCGCACGCACCTTCAGTGACGGCGGAAGCTCCTGCAGTTGAGCCTAAGTACACTCACGTTGATTCGCATACGCATTCGAATACAAATACGCATCATGAGCATGATCACAACCACGATCACAAGCACGATGATCATCATGAACATCACGATCATCATCATGCACATGCTGAATCATCCATAGTAGAGACAGTCCCAACACCTGCTCCTGCGTTCGTACCGACACCAGTGGCAGTCACTCCTGCACCCGCACCTACGCCTGCACCGGTGCCAGCGCCGGCAGTAAGTCAACAGAGTTTGGATGAAGTATTGAAATCGGCTGGTCTGACTATGGCAGTGACCAACCCAGACAAACTACGTCAGGTACAAGAAGCATCCGCTGTGTCAGTGCCGCCAGTACGTACACCGCGTGAGCGCAAGCCAGTGGTATCTGCACCATCGGAGCCGCTGGTACAAATCGAAACACAACGTTAATCTCTTGTTGTTTTCGCTTATAAAAAAACCGCAGAGCGATCTGCGGTTTTTTTTCGATCTCAATAAAGCGAATAAACACTATCGCTTGGGCGGGGTCCATTCGCCTCGTTGAATCTTCTCAAGCCAAAAAGCACCAATGATGGTTTTTACGTCAGTAATCTTTCCAGTTCTCACCCACTCAAGCACTTCAGTAAATGGGACGGTAAACACATCAAGAAATTCACCGACATCTAACTGTTGCTCGCCTTCAGACAAACCCTTGGCTAAATAAATGTCGAGATGCTCATCCGAATAGGCAATCGCATTATGGATGGTGCAAACATAGTGCCACTCAGTCGCTGAATACCCTGTTTCTTCACGCAACTCACGTTTCGCACAGAGTAATGGGTCTTCATCGTAGTCTAATTTACCGGCTGGGAATTCGATGAATACTTGATCATTGGGATAACGGAACTGACGCTCCATCACAACTCGCCCATCATCAAACAAAGGAATAATGACAACCGCGCCCGGATGGCGAAAGTATTCACGTACTGCTTGAGTGCCATCAGGCAGACGAACCTGATCACTGCGAAGCTTGAGGAACGCGCCGTCATAAACAAGCTCACTACTGATCGGTGATTCCGTCAGATGTTTGTCCATCATCACTCCGAGAAATGAATAGAAATTGAGCGCAAACTTCGCCGCAGCAAAGTTAGCTTAGTCAGTGGACGGCTGCCGACGCAAATGACGCCAGACGAAACCCGGGAAAGCCAAAACCAACATCAGGCAAATAGTCACGGTATAAAACTGCCAGCCTTGTGGGAAAGCATTACCGGCCATGGATTCCAGTCCACGCGCCATACCCAATAACACAAAATACAAGACCAGTAATTCAAACAGGCGAATAGCAAACGACTTGGGCGCACCTTTGAATCGGTACACGCCAAAAAAAGAGTCCGTCACAAATGGGAAATTAGCCGCTACTGCCATTAAGAAAATAACTAACCAAGCGGCTGTTGAGGTATTCATAATGAATTCAGCTTCAGGACGCTAGCGCCTGAGTGATGGCACGCAGGCACGCACTCATCAAAGGACTCGGCAACAAACCTAATACCAAGGTCGCCGCACCATTGATAGACAAAACGATTTGCATGTCCTTAGGAACACTGATGGGAGCCGTATCAATCGCATCATCAAAGTACATGAGCTTAATCACGCGCAAATAATAGAAAGCACCCACTAGCGACATCATCACCGCAAAAATAACTAATGCGACCTGTCCAGCTTCGAGTGCTGCCTGTAGCACGGACAGCTTGGCGTAAAAACCCACCATTGGCGGCACACCTGCCAATGACAGCATGAGCAACATCATCATGGCTGCAAACCATGGACTACGTTGATTCAAGCCTTTGAAATCATCTAACTGTTCAGCTTCAAAACCCTGACGCGACAACAGCATAATGGTCGCAAAGCTACCTAACGTAGTCAGCACATAGGTGATGGTGTAAAACATCGATGCGCTGTAGGCGCTGGCCGTTGCTTCAGCAGTAGAACCCGTAAAAACACCCGATGCCAAACCAAGCAACATAAAACCCATTTGCGAAATGGTCGAATAGGCCAGCATACGTTTGATGTTGGTCTGCGCAAGCGCAGTAATGTTACCGATAACCAGCGATGCAACTGACATCACTACCAACATCTGCTGCCAGTCGACTGCCAATGCACCCAACCCTTCCACCAACAAGCGCATGCAAATAGCAAACGCAGCGAGTTTAGGCGCAGCTCCTAATAACAACGTAACTGATGTAGGAGCACCTTGATACACATCCGGTGCCCACATATGAAATGGTGCTGCTCCTAATTTAAAGGCCAGGCCCGCCACCATAAATACCAAACCTAACACGAGCACAGTCTTACTTGCCGTACCTGCAGCGATAGCCGCCGCTACTTGCGTCAAGTTGAGAGAGCCAGTGGCGCCATATAACATGGACATCCCGTACAACATAAATCCTGAAGCGAGTGCGCCGAGTACAAAATACTTCATGGCGGCTTCAGTAGAGATCGGGTTATCGCGACGTAATGCGACCAATGCATACAGCGAGAGCGACATTAATTCGAGTCCGAGATAAATGATCAGGAAGCTATTCCCTGAAATCATGATCATCTGGCCAAGCAAGGTCAGCAGCGCCAAGACATAAAATTCGCCACTCAATGAACCGCCCAACATGCCGCGGATCAAAACATACTGGCGCGAATAAATCAGCGTAATAAACGTGGCCACACAAGCAAAGAGCTTGAGCAGCATCGCCATAGGGTCGTTTACAAACATTTGATTAAAAGCGTAGCTGCTACCGGCTGCACTAAAACCTGAGATGGCGATGTAGCCCGTCACAACAATCGCGAGTAGCGACAAGCGATGACTTACGGGCTGGCTATCTTCGTGTACAAACAGTCCGGCGACCAGCACGGCCATGATCGCAATCGCGAGAAAAATCTCAGCGCTAGCGGGAATCAGGTTCAGTTCATTCATGATCAGCCGATGAAAATTCTAGTTTATTGGGGAATCTTGGAAATAGACACATGCTGAAGTAAATCAGTCACCGAGGTCTGCATCGCATCGGTAAAGGGAGCGGGATACACGCCCATCCACAGCACAGCAATCGCCAACACGCTCAGCATGAAAAACTCACGCGAGGTAAGGTCTGTCAGAGCAGCGACATCGTCATTCGCCACTTCGCCAAACACGACGCGCTTGACCAGCCACAACGAATAAGCCGCACCCAGTATGAGTGCAGTCGCCGCTAGCAAACCTATCCAGAAATTGTATTTGACTGAACCAAGTATCACCAGGAATTCGCCGATGAAGCCCGAGGTGCCTGGCAGGCCAGCGTTTGCCAACGAAAAAAGTACAAACAATGCTGCAAAGCGCGGCATGGTGTTGATCACACCGCCATACGATGCAATCTCGCGCGAGTGAACGCGGTCGTAAAGAACGCCGATACACAAAAACATAGCGCCCGACACAAAGCCGTGCGAGATCATTTGCATTAAACCACCCTGCACTGCCATCTCACCAAACAAAAAGAAGCCTAAGGTGACAAAACCCATGTGGGCAATCGATGAATACGCCACCAGTTTTTTCATGTCGGCTTGCACAAGCGCGACTAAACCAATGTAAATCACGGCGACTAAGGACAACGCAATCATCATCCCCGATAGATAGTGACTAGCATCCGGTGCTATCGGTAATGAAAATCTCAAGAAACCATAGCCACCTAACTTCAACATGATCGCCGCCAGTACCACTGAACCGCCGGTAGGTGCTTCAACGTGAGCGTCAGGTAACCAAGTGTGAACGGGCCACATCGGCACCTTGACCGCAAAGGCCATCAAGAAAGCTAAGAAAACGACAATCTGTCCATAGAGGGTCAAAGGCAGCTTATGCCATGTCTGAATATCAAAGCTGCCGTTCGATTGCGCGTACAAGTACAACAGGGCCACCAGCATCAGCAACGAGCCGAGCAAGGTGTATAAGAAAAATTTAAGTGCCGCATAAACTCGACGCGGTCCACCCCAAACACCGATGATGATAAACATCGGTATCAGTGTCGCTTCAAAAAACACGTAGAACAACAAAGCATCTAAGGCGCAGAACACACCAATCATGACGCCAGAAAGAATTAAAAAAGCACCCATGTACTGAGAAACGCGCTTCTCAATCACTTGCCAACCGGCGATCACCACGATGAACGTGATAAAAGCGGTTAAGGGAATGAACCAGAGCGAAAGACCATCAATACCCAAATGATAAAAAACATTGAAGCGCTCTATCCACGCTGATTTTTCAACGAACTGCATGCCATGCGCTGCTGAATCGAATTGATCGACGAGCGGTAGCGTGAACAAAAAGCTGACCAACGAACCGAGCAACGATAAATGACGAGCGAGCTTTGCCTTGCTGTCAGAGCCGACGGCTAACACCAAGATACCAAACACGATCGGTACCCAGATCGCAAGGCTCAGATAAGGAATAGTTGACTGCATGGTTGTATTTTCGCGGGCCGCTGTTCTGTTGGATTCGATCAGGAAGTCATCAGCAGAT
>JBEDHZ010000002.1:0-36688 GCA_041173845.1 Pseudomonadota bacterium | reverse complement strand
GTTAAAACGTTTGTCTGAGCGCATTACGACGTTGCCGCAGAATTTCAAAGCCCACCCGCTGGTAGAAAAAGTATTGGCTGATCGTGCGGCGATGGGTCGTGGCGAAGTGAATCTGGATTGGGGTATGGGTGAACATCTTGCCTTTGCTACCTTGGTTTCTTCGGGATACGCCATTCGTATTACGGGCCAAGATGCAGGTCGTGGCACATTCACCCACCGTCACTCGGTACTGCATGATCAAAATCGTGAGAAGTGGGATGCAGGTAGCTACATTCCGCTGCAACATGTCTCGGATCAACAAGCGCCGTTTACCGTGATCGATTCGGTGTTATCTGAAGAAGCCGTGTTAGGTTTTGAGTATGGTTACTCGACGGCTGAGCCAAATACGCTGACGATTTGGGAAGCACAGTTCGGTGACTTTGCGAATGGTGCACAAGTCGTTATCGATCAATTCATTAGTTCGGGTGAGGTGAAATGGGGTCGTGCATCAGGGTTAGTCATGATGCTGCCGCATGGTTACGAAGGTCAGGGCCCGGAGCACTCATCAGCACGAATAGAACGTTTTCTGCAGCTGAGTGCTGATAACAACATGCAGGTCGTTCAACCAACGACTGCTGCGCAGATTTTCCATCTGTTGCGCCGTCAAATGATTCGCCTGTTCCGCAAGCCACTGGTGATCTTTACGCCTAAGTCGTTATTGCGTAACAAGGATGCCGGCTCGCCGTTGTCGGAGTTGGTTAAAGGCTCATTCCACACGGTGATCGGTGAGGTTGATGAAGCGATTGATCCGAAAAAAGTAAAACGTGTGCTGGCCTGTTCAGGCAAGGTGTACTTTGATTTGGTGAATGCACGTAAAGAGCGTGGAGTGAACGATGTAGCGATTATTCGCATCGAGCAGCTATATCCGTTCCCGCACAAAGCGTTTGCGACTGAACTGAAATCATTCCCCAACTTGAGTGAATTGGTTTGGGTGCAGGATGAACCACAAAATCAGGGTGCTTGGTTCCAGATTCAGCACAACATCTTTGAAAACCTGGCAGAAGGACAAAAGCTAGCGTATTCAGGTCGTCCTGCGAGTGCATCGCCTGCGGTCGGTTATTACGACAAGCATTACGCACAGCAGAAAGCGCTGATTGATACAGCTTTCGCGAAGCTCAAAGGCTTCATCCTGACGAAATAAAGATAGACCCCGCGGCGAGCCGGATGCCGGCTGCCGTGCGAACAAACCGAAACGGAGAGTGATATGGCAATTCTGGAAGTTCAGGTACCCCAACTGTCAGAGTCGGTCGCAGAAGCGACACTACTGCAGTGGCACAAAAAAGTGGGTGAAGCAGTCGCCCGTGATGAAAACCTCATTGATATCGAAACCGATAAAGTGGTGCTGGAGTTACCAGCACCTGCGCAAGGCGTCATCGTTGAGATAGTTAAAGGCGACGGTAGCACCGTCGTTGCTGGTGAGGTTATCGCCCGTATTGATACGGAAGCATCGGCATCAGTAGCGGCCCCAGCCGCTACCGCTCCGGCGGCACCCGCAACGGCATCCAAAGCGGCTGCTGCAGCACCTGCGGCCGCTGCTACCTCAAGCAGCAGTATCGCCATGCCTGCGGCGGCAAAAATGCTATCCGAAAATAAGCTTTCGGCAGATGCTGTTTCCGGTACTGGCAAAGATGGCCGCGTTACCAAAGGTGATGTGATCAATGCCTTGAGTCAGCCTAAGCCAGCAGCACCTGTAGCGGCTGCCACTGCACGTGCAGCGTTGCCCGCTGTAGCAGCACCTACATCGGTTGATCTCGGTGATCGTCCAGAGCAGCGTGTGCCGATGAGTCGTTTGCGGGCGCGTATTGCAGAACGTCTGCTTGAGTCGCAATCGACCAATGCGATCTTAACGACCTTCAACGAGGTCAACATGCAGCCGGTGATGGATTTGCGGAATAAATTCAAAGATAAATTTGAAAAAGAACACGGTGTGAAGATGGGATTCATGTCCTTCTTCGTCAAAGCTGCAGTCGCTGCCTTGAAAAAATATCCGGTGTTAAATGCTTCTATTGATGGTAACGATGTCGTGTATCACGGCTATTTCGATATCGGTATAGCGGTGGGTTCGCCACGTGGTTTGGTGGTACCGATTTTGCGCAATGTCGATCAAATGAGCATTGCTGATATTGAGAAAAAAATTGGTGAGTTCGGTCAGAAAGCTAAAGACGGTAAGTTGACGTTAGATGACCTGACTGGCGGTACGTTTTCCATATCGAATGGTGGCGTATTTGGCTCTATGCTTTCGACACCGATTATCAATCCACCGCAGTCAGCGATTTTAGGTGTGCATGCGACTAAAGAGCGAGCAGTGGTTGAAAATGGTCAGATCGTTATTCGCCCTATAAACTATCTTGCGATGTCGTATGACCATCGCTTGATTGATGGACGTGAAGCGGTGCTCGGTTTGGTGGCGATGAAAGAAACGCTGGAAGACCCAGCACGACTCTTACTCGATCTGTAAGGGGCAGCCATGTCAAAAAGTTTTGATGTTGTTGTCATCGGTGGTGGCCCGGGTGGCTACATCGCTGCTATTCGTGCTGCCCAGTTGGGCATGTCAGTAGCGTGTATCGACGAATGGAAAAATGAGAAAGGTGGCCCTGCACCCGGTGGTACTTGTACCAACGTAGGATGCATTCCATCGAAGGCCTTGTTGCAATCATCCGAGCATTACGAGCATGCGTCGCATGGTCTGGCTGAGCACGGTGTTGAAATCAAAGGCGTAAAACTCAATCTCGCTCAAATGTTGGGGCGTAAAGACAGCGTCGTTAAGCAAAACAATGACGGCATTCTGTATTTGTTCAAGAAAAATAAAGTCAGCTTTTTCCACGGCAGGGGCTCGTTTGTCAGCGCCGATGCGCAAGGCTATCAAATTGCGGTTAGCGGAGCATCGGCTGAGACGCTGACTGCAAAGCACGTGGTTATCGCCACTGGTTCGATTCCACGTGAATTACCTGGTGCACCGTTTGATGAGAAACAGATTCTGTCGAATACAGGCGCGTTAGCGATGGATGCTGTGCCTAAGCGGCTAGGTGTGATTGGTGCTGGCGTGATTGGTTTGGAAATGGGTAGTGTGTGGCGTCGTTTAGGTTCAGAGGTCACCATCCTTGAAGCCATGCCTGTGTTTTTAGGAGCGGTAGACGAGACCGTTGCCAAAGAAGCGCATAAACTCTTCCTAAAGCAAGGTCTCGCTATTGAGATGGGTGTAAAAATTGGCGCCATCAAAAATGGTAAAGAAGTCAGTGTTGAGTATGTCGATACGCAAGGTAAAGAGCACAAAGCGCTGTTCGATAAACTCATTATTTCTATTGGACGCATTCCTAACACCATCGGCCTCTCGCCGGAGGCTGTGGGTTTAAAACTTGATGAGCGTGGTTTCATCGCGGTAGATGATCAATGTCGCGCGAGCTTGCCGAATGTGTGGGCGGTGGGTGATGTGGTGCGTGGCCCTATGTTGGCGCACAAAGCCGAAGAAGAGGGTGTGGCAGTTGCTGAGCGCATCGCTGGGCAACATGGTCATGTGAATTTCGGCACCATTCCTTGGGTGATCTATACCTCACCTGAGATTGCGTGGGTGGGACGTACTGAACAACAACTCAAAGCAGACGGCGTTGCTTATAAGTCGGGTAGTTTTCCGTTCTTAGCAAATGGTCGTGCTCGTGCTCTGGGTGATACTTCTGGCATGGTGAAGTTTTTAGCCGATGCTAAAACAGATGAAATTTTAGGTGTGCATATTGTCGGGCCGATGGCATCAGAGTTAATTTCTGAAGCGGTAGTGGCGATGGAGTTTCGTGCATCTGCTGAAGATATTGCGCGAATTTGCCATGCGCACCCAACGTTATCGGAGGCCACCAAGGAAGCAGCGCTGGCCGTCGATAAGCGCGCACTTAATTTCTGATCCTGCCAGTACGATGCTCTCGTACTGGCATATCGTTACTCACCTTTACGTACCTTCACAGTCCGTCGTATGGGTGGTCAATATGACGCCTTTGTGATTGCGAAACTTTCCTATGAACGTTCGCGAATTTTACGAAAAAATTCTGACTGATCGAGGCTATCAGTCTGATCCGGCGCAGCTCATGGCTGTGGACAGATTGCAGCGCGCCTTTGATGAGTGGGCCGCTTATTTGTCGCGCCGTTCTAGCCGACTAAGGCGCATGATTCTCCATCCTGATCTACCTCGCGGTCTATATTTGTGGGGCGGAGTCGGGCGCGGCAAATCATTTTTGATGGATAGTTTTTATGCGGTGATTCCGATTCGTCGCAAAACACGGGTACATTTCCATGAATTCATGCGTGACGTGCATCGTGCGCTGGATGAAGAAAAAAATGTAGAAAACCCATTAGACATCGTTGCTGCAAAAATTGCGCGTCGCTTCCGTCTTATTTGTTTTGACGAATTTCATGTGTCGGATATCGCCGATGCGATGATTTTATATAACCTGATGCAAGCCTTATTCGATCGCGGCGTGTGTTTTGTTATTACATCAAACTATCAACCCGACGGGCTGTATCCTGATGGCTTGCATAGAGATCGCATGCTGCCGGCCATTGAACTTTTAAAATCAAAATTAGATGTGTTGAATGTGGATGGGGGTATCGATTACCGCAGAAAAGTAATGCAGCAGGTCGCGGCGTATAAAACGCCCTTGGGTCCGGCAGCACAGAGTGCGCTGTTGCACGCATTTGTGTCGATTGCTGAGGCGGGAGAGGAAGACCCCAGAATCACGATAGAATCACGGGAGATTCGTTGCGTGCGGCGTGCGGGTGGCGTGATATGGTTTGATTTTGCGACCTTATGTGGCGGCCCACGCTCGCAAAATGATTATTTGGATATCGCAACGCGCTTTCATACCGTCATTTTGTCTGATGTGCCTCGTATGAGTTCGGAGATGGCTTCTGAGGCTAGGCGTTTTACCTGGTTGATTGATGTCTTGTATGACCACCGTATAAAATTAATCATGTCTGCGGCGGTGTCTGCTGATTTGCTTTATACCGAAGGGTTGATGTCTAACGAATTCCATCGCACCGTATCGAGAATTATGGAAATGCAATCAAAAGAGTACAAAGAAAGCATGCGACTAAGCGCTACAACGGCGGGCATGGTCTAAGGAATCGAATGAAACTTACCCAGTGGGTTACTAAGGCTTTATTTGCGCTTTTCTGTCTGTCGCAGTGTGCGGTAAGTGCTGTCAGTGCAGAAATTATCGAGCAGGCATTGCTGGATCGCTATCCAGCAGGATCCATCCATGAGGTTGCTGTCGCGCGTACGGCCTTGACCGATGTCGATGTGGTTCGCAAGGCGGTTGAGCAACGCTTTGCTGAAGGCCGGGCAGATTGTATGAATAAATTTTTTATGACACGCTGCGTGGACGAAGCCAAAGAGATTCGTCGTGCAGCGTTGCACAGCATCCGTAAGGTCGAAGTTGAGGCTAATGCATTCTTGCGTAAGGACAGATCAGCGGAGCGTGAACGAACGATTGCCGAACGGCAGAGCCGTGCAGCGCGTCCACTAGGCACGCCATCGATACCTATTTCTGGGGCGGCACGCGATAGCGGTAATCCTGCACCAGACTCAGCGGTTAGTCCACCGACTCAACCAGAGAAACCTTAATGGATGCTGACGAAGTCAAGGTTAGGGTAGTTGAGTTGGAAATCGAGCATCGCGATCTCGATACGGCGATTGAATTACTGAATGAATCGTTGACGGTTGATGCACTTCAGCTTCAGAGATTAAAAAAACGTAAGTTGCAACTTAAAGACCAGATCATTCAACTTAAGATGCAACTCATCCCAGATATTCCTGCGTGAACATGAGTAGGTTTATATCTCTTCAATGAGTTACACAGGCCGGTTATTTTTGCAGGTCTAGTGTATGGCGCATTACTTAATGATCCGGATTTCGTTTGACTGATCTCACCCCACATTCCACTTCTGACGAGACAGCCGGCATTCATGATGCAGAGATTAATGATCTGTTTTCTGCTGCTGGCACGCTCGCCAAAGGAATCGAAGGGTTTCGACCGCGACAGTCGCAAACCGATATGGCGCGAGCTGTCGCTGATGCCATCCAAAGCCGAAGTACGTTGTTAGCGGAGGCGGGTACCGGAACGGGTAAAACCTTTGCTTATCTTGTGCCAGCGCTGCTGTGGGGCGGTAAGGTCATTATTTCGACGGGCACTAAAAATCTTCAAGATCAACTTTTTCTGCGCGATATTCCGATAGTTCGGCAGGCAATGAATGCACCGGTTACCGTAGCCTTACTCAAAGGTCGTGCTAACTATCTTTGTCATTTTCATCTCGAGCGTACACAGCAAAATGGACGGCTGACGTCGCGGGATGATGTGGGCTATCTGCGCGACATAGCGCGGTTTATTAAAACGACGTCTAGTGGTGATAAGGCCGAGTTGTCACGGGTTCCTGAAAATGCATTGATATGGAATTTAGTCACATCAACTCGCGATAATTGTCTGGGTGCTGAATGTACCTACTACCAAGATTGTTTCGTGATGAAGGCGCGCAAAGAAGCTCAACAAGCTGATGTGGTTGTGGTTAATCACCATTTATTTTTTGCTGATGTAGCTTTAAAAGATACGGGTGTTGCTGAATTACTGCCGACGGCAAATACGGTGATTTTTGATGAGGCTCATCAGTTACCCGATACGGCGACTTTATTTTTTGGCGATACGGTGTCCACTTCTCAAGTGATGGAGCTGTGTCGCGATGTATTGGCAGAAGGCTTAACTCACGCGCGCGATGGAGCCGATTGGGGAACGGTAGTGAGTACCGTTGAAAAGGCAGCGCGCGATTTGCGACTGACTTTTCCATCTGAAGGTACGCGGCTAGCGCTAGAGCAGATTGCCCAAAGTAGTCCGTTTTTCCCCGCGCTCGAGCATCTGAAGTCTATGCTGAAGCAGTTGGCAGAGGTATTGTCTTCACAAGCAGAACGCGCCGAGACGATAGAACAATGTCGGGTACGTACCATCGAAATCACGGCACAACTCGAAGCCTGGAATCATGTGGGTCTCGTCGATGAGCATGCTGCCAAAGTGTTGTGGGTAGAGGCGTTTTCGCAAACATTGCAGTTACATCAAACGCCGCTATCGATTGCGCCGATTTTTAGTAAGCAGCGTGAAGGACCACCTCGTGCGTGGATATTCACATCCGCAACGCTAGCGGTAAAAAATGATTTTTCACACTACACCGATCAGCTCGGGTTAAGTGACGAACCAGCAAAATCCTGGCCGAGTCCGTTTGATTACGCTAATCAGGCGCTGCTATATGTGCCTGCGCATCTTCCACCACCGAATTCTCCGGGATATACCGATGCCGTAGTGGATGCCGCATTACCAGTGATTGAGGCCGCAGGTGGTCGCGCTTTTGTATTGTGCACAACGCTTAGAGCTGTCAAGCGTGTCGCCGAGCGTTTGCGCGAAATTTTTGAGCAGAAAAAATATAACTGGCCGCTCTTGGTTCAAGGCGAGTTGGGTCGTACTGAATTACTTTCACAATTTCGTGCATCGGGTAATGCGGTGTTGGTGGGAAGTCAGAGTTTTTGGGAAGGTGTCGATGTTCGCGGAGATGCTTTGTCGGTAGTGATTATTGATAAGTTGCCCTTCGCGCCGCCGGATGATCCTGTGCTTGCTGCACGTATCGCTGAGATGGAAAAACGCGGTCTGAATGGTTTTATGAATCATCAGCTACCGGAAGCGATCATCAACTTAAAACAAGGCGCTGGTCGCTTAATACGTGATGAAAATGATCGCGGTGTTTTGATGATTTGTGATTCGCGACTTATTTCCAAGCCTTACGGCCGACGAATATGGCAGAGCCTACCGCCGTTTAGACGCACCCGAGAAATAGGCACGGTGCAGGAGTTTCTGAGTGGTCGTCCTGTGTCAGCTGAATCGGAAATGTAATAGTTGAATGACCTAGTTAGGCGGTTCGTGTTCAACCCTTATCGATGGGCAGAGCGCGAACAAGGCAAGTTATTTGATCGCCCGGAAATTTCGGTGCAGATTGCGGGCAAATTACTACACAATTTCTCTGATCAGAGCATCTCAATCGAGTACTCGTTAGGCTAAGAATTTGTAGTCCTGTGTTCAGGTAAAATCCCGTTCATGAAAATCCTAATCAGTAATGACGATGGTTATTTGGCACCGGGCATCAATGCGCTGGCCGATCAACTAGCTACTATTGCTGAAATTGTGGTGGTCGCTCCCGATAGCAATCGCTCCGGTGCATCGAACTCTCTGACACTAGACCGGCCCTTACGCGTGATGCGCGCCGCCAATGGCTTTTACTCAATTAATGGCACCCCGAGCGACTGTGTTCACATCGCTTTGACGGGCATGTTCGATGAAAAGCCCGACTTGGTGGTCTCTGGCATTAATCAGGGACAGAATATGGGCGACGACACCTTGTACTCCGGGACTGTTGCCGCTGCCACGGAAGGTTTCTTATTTGGCATCCCTGCTATTGCTTTTTCTCAAGTGGATTACGGCTGGGTTAATTTGGATGCCGCAGCCCGTGCGGCCAAAGATTTTGTGATGCGTCGACTGGATCAGTTAGATCGTCCGATTCTTTTGAATGTGAACATTCCGAATTTGCCCTATGAAGACTTGCAGCGAGTCGTGCCGACGCGGCTGGGCAAGCGCCACGAATCGGAAGCGGTTATTAAAACACTCGATCCCCATGGCAATGAGATTTTTTGGATTGGGCCACCCGGTAAAGCAAAAGACGCCGGTGAGGGTACCGATTTTCATGCGACCGCTAGCGGCTGTATCTCGGTCACACCTTTGCAGATAGATTTGACTCACTCGAGTCAACTTGAACGACTAAGGCAGGCACTCGCATGAGTCAGGGCCAAGAGCCTCCTAAAAAGCGTTTTCCTTTAACGCTGGATTTGGTCACCGGTACGGCCGACCGAAAACGATCGTCAGCCGCTCCCCGTTTAAATAGTCTGCAAACAGCAACGCGTAATGCGGCTAAGCACGCACCTGAATCCAAAGTCGTCGCATCACCCACCGCATCAGCGCGGCCATTAAATACACCGGCCGTGACTAAGCTGGCACCGACAGTCATTCAACCGAGATCGACCAACTCGCCGTTGGTATCCGATGCCGTTCGCAAGGCGATGATTCAACGACTGGCGCAGCAAGGCATCAAAGATGCGAAAGTGTTAGCGGCGATGGAAGCTGTGCCGCGCCATATGTTTATCGAGCCTGGTTTAGCAAGCCAGGCGTACATCGATGCCTCTTTACCGATTGGCTACCATCAGACGATATCGCAGCCTTACATCGTAGCGCGCATGATTGAGGTGCTTCGCGATGGCATTGAAGGAAAAATGTCTCGCGTGTTAGAGATTGGTACGGGGTGTGGTTATCAAGCGGCTGTGTTGGCGCAGGTGGCTGAGCAGGTCTATTCGATAGAACGAATTCGTCCACTGCATGAACAAGCGCGGAATAATCTACGATCATTACTTATCCCAAATTTACGTCTACATTACGGTGATGGGATGTTGGGCTTGCCGCAGGTTGGTTCGTTCGATGGCATTATTCTGGCTGCAGCAGGCATGGAGGTGCCTCAGGCATTGCTAGATCAGATGGCCATTGGTGGCAGGTTGGCAGCGCCAGTAGGTACTAAAAATCAAGAGTTGCGGTTGATTCGTCGCGTTCGTAGAAATGAATGGACCACCGAGACGCTTGAGCGCTGCCATTTTGTTCCGCTACGACCGGGTACGTTTGGTTGAGCAGATGCTTCATTAGGATGACGAGACAATGATGACCCACCACAAGGGAAAGTTACTGATAGGCGTATTGATTACGTTGATCACTGGGTGTGCTGAGCTAGCCTCGAATGCGCCGATTGATGATAGAACTGAAGTGCGCGATAAAGTAGTCGCGCAAAAACCAAAACCAGCGGAGCAGCCAGTCGTTGATCCTCCTGGATTCTATACTGTCAAAAAAGGCGATAATCTGATGAAGATCGCGCTTCAATTTAATCAAAATTGGCGCGATATCGTTGACTGGAATAGTCTTGCGAATCCCAACGATATTAAAGTCGGTCAAGTGTTACGTGTAGCTCAATTGGATGGAGCGCAGTTGTCAGCAGTACCTACTGATCGGATGGAGATCAAGCCCTTAGATGCTCGCCCAGTACCCGCGATTCCTTCAGTAAAGTCACTCCCATTGGGTAATAAGTTGGCTTACTCGGATCAGGTGTGGGCAGACATGCAGCGTGGCGATGCAGCGCCTGCGCGTTCGTTAGAAGCTCCACGTAAACCTGCTGAAAATACTGCGACAGCGACAAAGTTTAGTTGGCCCACAGAAGGCAAAGTCATCAGCACGTTTGACCCAACCCGAAAAGGGATTGATATTGCCGGTCAACTGGGGCAGCCCATCACATCGGCTGGCGACGGCACTGTGCTCTACGCAAAAAATATGCGTGGCTATGGCAACTTGGTGATACTGGATCATAACGATGGTTTAGTGACAGCCTATGCCCACAATAAAACTATCTTGGTAAAAGAAGGACAAACAGTCACGCGAGGCCAAAAGATTGCTGAGATGGGTAACTCAGATACTGATGCTGTGAAGTTGCATTTTGAAGTGCGGCAGATGGGTAAACCCGTTGACCCCGTAGGTATGTTACCCGGTCGTTAGGCGACTGCTTTTTAGGCCAGCAGGCATCACGCGATGCTATTGAAAGCACTCATTATTTGTCGGAGCCCTGTGCTGTGATACCTGTACTCGTATTCGACATTGAGACGATTCCGGATGTGCAGGGCTTGCGCGCGTTGAATGGTCATGACTCTGATAGTACAGATGCTGAAGTGGCTGCTGCAGCTTTTGCTGCGCGTAGAGAAAAAACAGGGTCTGATTTTTTGCAACATCACCTGCATCGTGTAGCAGCTATTTCTTGTGTATTTCGCGACGATGAGGGTTTTCGTGTTCGTTCGTTAGGATCGCTGGACGATAGCGAAGAAAAATTAATCCAAGATTTCTACAAAGTTGTTGATCGTTACACACCGCAACTCGTGTCATGGAATGGTGGCGGTTTTGATTTGCCTGTGTTGAATTATCGTGCGCTGATTAACGGCGTAACAGCGTCACGTTTTTGGGAGCAGGGCGACGAAGATCGTGATTTCAAATGGAATAATTATCTTTCGCGCTATCACACGCGTCATTTGGATTTGATGGATCATTTGGCGATGTATACAGGGCGCGCCAATGCCCCCTTGGATGATCTGGCTAAGCTCTGCGGTTTTCCTGGGAAAATGGGTGTTGATGGTTCGCAGGTTTGGACACTGTATCAAGAAGGTCGATTAGCCGAAATTCGCGACTACTGCGAAACCGATGTTGTTAATACCTATCTCGTTTATTGTCGCTATCAACTCATGCGCGGCCAACTAACCCGAGCAGCTTTTGATGCTGAATTAGATCTTGTTCGTCGTTCCCTTACTGAGATCGATGCCGCTCACTGGAAAGAGTATCTCGCTGCCTGGCCACCGGCTGCAAATCGATAACGCGACCAGCCAGACGTTACAATTCACCGCTTTAAACTAAGTATCTGATCTTCTGGCCGCTTACGATGGCCTATCAGTTCTTACGGAACGCTCAAAAATACTATCCTATGGATGATCTACTAAAGATTGAATCGCTCGATATGGAAGCGCGCGGCGTTGGTCATCTGACCAATGAGGACGGCACTGCAGGCAAAGTGATTTTTGTCGAAGGTGCACTTCCCGGCGAACGCGTACGGTTTAAATCGTTTCGTCGCAAGCCCAAATGGGAAATCGCTGATATGACCGAGCTCTTGCATGAATCATCGATGCGAGTGCGCCCTAAATGCCAGTATTTCGGTATCTGCGGTGGTTGCGCTATGCAGCACGTAGAAGCTTCAGCGCAAGTCGCGATTAAGCAAAGAGTGTTGGAAGATAATTTTCATCACATCGGCAAGGTACATGCGGAGACTATGCTCAGACCGGTCCAAGGTCCGAGCTGGGGTTATCGTTTTCGTGCGCGGCTCTCAGTGCGCTATGTCGCAAAAAAAGGCGGGATATTAGTCGGCTTTCATGAGCGCAGATCGAGTTTTGTCGCTGACATGAAAAGCTGCCAGGTGCTTCCATCTAAAATCTCGGACATGCTAGTCCCTTTGCGTACCTTGATCGAAGGGTTATCTATTCGCGAGCGTTTGCCGCAAATCGAACTGGCTGTCGGAGAGAATGAATCCGGCATGATGATTGCAATGGTTTTGCGGGTGCTCGACCCACCTAGCGAGAGTGATTGCGAACGCTTCAGAGAATTTGCGGATAAATGGAAGGTCCAATGGTGGTTGCAATCAAAAGGTCCAGATACGGCGGTGCCTTTTTATCCCTTAGGTGCAGAGTTGCAGTATCTACTTCCTGAGTTCGGTGTGCGTATGCCGTTTAAGCCGACAGATTTTACGCAGGTGAATCATCAGATTAATCGCGTTTTAGTTGATCGTGCGTTGCGGCTTTTAGATGTGCAGCCCAATGATCGTGTTGCCGATTTATTTTGTGGGCTCGGTAATTTCACATTGCCGTTAGCAACCAAGGCCAGAGAAGTGGTGGGCATTGAGGGCAGCGAGACTCTCACCGAGCGTGCTCAGAACAATTCAAAGATTAATGGACTAGAGAGTAAGACTCGGTTTTTAAGTCGAAACTTATTTGAAATTACGGTCGACGATATCAAAGCCTTGGGTCATTTTGATCGCATGCTGATCGATCCGCCGCGCGAAGGGGCGATGGAAGTGTGTAAAGCCTTGGTGAGCATACTGCAAACAGATCCTGATCTTTTGCCACAGCGTATCGTGTATGTATCGTGCAATCCGGCGACACTGGCACGTGATGCGGCTGAACTGGTTCATAGTGGCGCGTATCGTCTGTCTCAGGCAGGCGTCGTTAATATGTTTCCTCATACAGCACACGTTGAATCGATAGCGGTATTTGATAGGATTCGCTAATTCGTAAGCAGCCCAAAAAAAACCGCCGACCTCAGGTCGGCGCTTTTACATTCAACACAGACACACGAGTGAGTCTGTATTCAAGAGCTAATTAATCGCGTTCGCCACCCAAAATACCCAACAGTGAAAGCAGATTTACAAAGATGTTGTAGATGTCGAGATAGATGGCGAGAGTGGCTGTGATGTAGTTGGTTTCGCCGCCGTTGATAATACGCTGCACATCAACCAAGATGTAGGCAGAAAAGATAGCTATTGCTATCGCTGAGATAACGACTTGAATCAATGGCATTTGCAAGAAGATATTAGCGATACCCGCGAGCAGAATAACGATCACACCAGCAAACAGCCAGCTACCCATACCTGAAAAGTCACGCTTACTGGTAGTGGCGATACTTGCCATCACAGCAAATATAATGGCGGTGCCGCCAAAAGCGGTCATGATCAGCGAGCTGCCGTTCGAAAAATGCAGAATTTGTTCTAGCATTCTCGACAGCATCAAGCCCATGAAAAAGGTAAAGCCGAGAAGTACGCCGATGCCCGTGGCTGAATCCTTAGTTTTTTCAATCGCGTAAAAAAAGCCAAAAGCGATCGCCATAAATGCGATAAGGCTGATCATCGGGCTACCCGCGAACAGCGAAAAATGAATTTGTAAGCCGAGCCAAGCACCAATGACGGTAGGGATCATCGAGAGTGCTAGCAGCCAGTAGGTGTTTCGAAGCACGCGGTGGCGAACGGCGAGCATATCGCTTGATGCGCCGAACATACCTTGAAGTTGCTGGTCCATGAAGACTCCTTAGTGAAGGTGGTTACTCTTTGCAGAGGGAGGTTCCGTCTGCTGCCAAAATTATAATATATCTGATTTTGGTCACCGGATTCTAGCCTAGATTGCCAATCGTGATTGGAGGAGCCTATCCATGGTGCAGTAAATACTACCTTCTTCCATGGTAAAATTCAGGGTTAATCAGGATTCCTGACTTTTTTCTTAACCCTTTATTTTTATTGGAGTTTTTACAGATGGCAACCGAGCGTACCCTGTCGATCATTAAACCAGACGCCGTGGCAAAAAATGTGATCGGGCAGATCTATTCGCGATTTGAGGGCGCAGGACTAAAAATCGTCGCTTCGCGCATGACTCAACTCTCCCGCGCTGAAGCTGAGGGGTTCTATGCAGTTCATCGCGAGCGTCCATTTTTCAAGGATCTGGTTGATTTCATGATCTCTGGCCCAGTAATGGTGCAAGTGCTGGAAGGCCCAAACGCCATTCAAAAAAACCGTGACCTGATGGGTGCAACGGATCCAAAGAAAGCAGACAAAGGCACAATTCGCGCTGACTTCGCTGATTCGATTGATGCCAATGCAGTTCATGGCTCCGATGCTGCTGAAACAGCCAGTGTAGAAATCAGTTATTTCTTCCCAACCCTGAACGTTTACTCTCGCTAAGAAGGGCGGCCTCAACAGCCGCCATCAAGCGTGGTATGTCGGAAAATTTATGACGGCAATCACCAATCTGCTTGATTTAGAACCCTCAGCGCTAACGCAGTGGTGCAACGAGCTGGGCGAAAAGCCTTTTCGTGCGCGCCAGCTGCAGCGTTGGATTCATCAGTTTGGTGAGAGCGAGTTCGATGCAATGACTGATCTCGCGAAGTCCTTGCGAGAAAAGTTACACGGACGCGCTTGTGTTTCTGCGCCGCCTATTATGGCGGATCATCTTTCTACAGACGGCACTCGTAAATGGTTGTTTGATGTCGGTGTTGGTGATGCGGTAGAAACTGTTTTTATTCCCGAAGACGGCCGTGGCACCTTATGTGTATCAACACAGGCGGGTTGTGCAGTAAATTGTCGCTTTTGCTCGACAGGTAAACAAGGCTTTTCGCGTAACCTCGCGGTTGGTGAAATTATTGGCCAATTGTGGACCGCAGAATTTATGTTGAGACGCAGTCAATCAATACCTGCAGGTCCCAAAGGTGAACGACAAATTACCAATGTCGTGATGATGGGTATGGGTGAGCCATTATTGAATTATGGGCCTACCGTTTCAGCGCTCAGGCTGATGCTCGATGATCATTCCTACGGGTTGTCACGTCGACGAGTCACTTTATCTACCAGCGGTGTAGTACCCATGATGGATAAGCTGTCTCAAGACTGTCCGGTAGCACTTGCCGTATCGCTGCATGCACCGAACGATGCGCTGCGTGATGATCTAGTGCCTCTGAATAAAAAATATCCATTGGCCGAATTAATGCGCGCTTGCCAGCGTTACCTTGAATTTGCGCCGAGAGATTTCATCACGTTTGAATATTGCATGTTAGATGGCGTGAACGATAGTGATTCCCATGCAAGAGAGTTGATTGCTCTTGTGCGGGATGTTCCATGCAAATTTAATTTAATTCCGTTTAATCCGTTTCCTGAGTCGGGTCTCAAGCGTTCCGCTAACCCACGTATCAAAGCGTTTGCTCAGGTATTGATGGATGCAGGCATTGTTACCACTATCAGAAAGACTCGTGGTGATGATATCGATGCCGCTTGTGGACAATTAGCTGGCGAAATTCAAGATCGCACTCGCGTACAAGAGCGCACACAGAAGCTGGCGGAGTATCAAAAAAAGTATGGTAAAGATTTTGGTCGAATCGTGGAGATTGGTGGGTGATGCGTAGAAGCTTACTGATGGTTTGTTGTTTGGCTATGGGGGCGTGTGCACCTGTGGTGACCAACAACTCTCTCTCTTCCGGCAACCGTGTTGAGTTAGAGCGTCGTGCGGAAATACGCATGCAGCTCGCCACTGCCTATTACAGCGAGGGTCAATACGCTACCGCTCTTTCTGAGTTAGACCAGGCTCTGCAAATCGGTGAGCGTAAGGCGGATGTACTTGGTTTGCGTGGACTAGTACTCATGCAACTGGGTGATGCGGAAGCAGCTTCAAAGAACTTGCAACAAGCGCTGCAGATCGAGCCGAATAATCCCAATCTTCTGAATAACATGGGATGGTTTTTATGCGAGAACGGACAAGCTGAGCGAGCCTTGCCACTGTTCGATCGAGCAATCGCTACCAAAGCTAATCAAACACCTGCCAAAGCCATGATGAATGCGGGCCGTTGCAGCATAAAACTTGGGCGCGGTACGCAAGCTGAAGATTACTTCAGACGCGCACTACAGGCCGATCCAGAGCAGATAAGTGCGCATTCCAGTCTTGGAAAATTGGCTTTCGATGCGCATGACCTTAAACGAGCAAAACGTCACCTGCTACTGGTAATTGCGAGCGGACGTGCGATGCCCGAAGATTTTTCTATCGCTATGGCGATTGAGCGCCAGCTAGGCGATAAGCTGGGCGAAGAAAGTATTGCAAGACAATGGCGTAAGCGTTTCCCAGATGCGCTCGTGTCGGGTAAGTCATCCCTTGGTTTCGTCGATGAGTAATAAAGAATTAGAAAATTTGCCTGTCATCGAAGAGCTGAATAGCTCAGTCGAGGACTCATTGTCGGTTGACTCTGCGGTAGCGGTGGTTTACGAAAAATCGTTGTTGGCAACACTTCCTGGCCCCGTGTTGGCAGCCAAAAGAGAAGAATTACGTTGGTCTTTAGATGAAGCAGCAGAGCGACTAAAACTCACGCCTCGACAAGTCATTGCACTTGAAGCCAATGATTTTGCGGCATTGCCTGGTATGTCAAGTGTTCGAGGTTTTGTTCGTTCGTATGCCAAGCTGATGGGGTTGAACCCTGAGCCTCTGTTAGAAATGATGGCTAACGAACCCAATCCGGCGCAAGGCCATATGTTGTTAAGGCGGCCTTTGCCTATGAACGGTTTTCCGGGGCGACGTGCTTCATCTTCGCCAAGAAGATCGGCTTGGATAAAAAAATTCGCATTGTTAATCGTTGTTGCAGTCGGCGTGGCTGTTTTAGCTTACCAAGGTTATCGCCTGCCATGGTTATCGACCGCTATGTTCGATGACTTCCTACCTGAATTGTCATGGCCTTCCATGTTTAGTTCGGCCGTATTGGAAGAGCAGCAGTTAGAGAAAAAAATATCGTTGGTGGTTTCTGAAACCATTTCCGGACCGCCTGTTCCTGTGGCCGATCCTTTGAAATCTCTTGAAGTCATTGTGACTCAAGATGCGTGGGTTGAAATAACAACGTCAAGTGGAACAAAAATTGTTTCGCGTCTGATGAAAGCAGGTAGTAAAGAAATGTTTGAGATCACCGAGCCTGTCGTTCTGATTGTAGGTAATGTATCGGGAGTTCAGGCGAAGCTGCGCGGCCAAGTGCTTAATCTAAAGGCTGTTGCGCACGACAATGTATCCAAGCTTAATCTCAAGTGAGGTCATGATGAATTCTCGCCAATTGGATTTACCTATTCCTACGGGCCCTAGCGTGAGACATATCACACGCAGTGTTCGGATTAGCCATGGCGCACGTGAGGTGATGGTTGGTGGTGACGCGCCCATCATGGTTCAATCCATGACCAATACTGATACCGCTGATGTGATCGCGACGGCAATACAAGTTAAGGAGCTAGCGCGCGCTGGATCCGAAGTGGTTCGAATTACTGTCAACTCGCCCGAAGCGGCGGCGGCCGTCCCTGCTATTCGAGAGCAGCTCGATCGTATGGATATTGATGTTCCGTTAGTAGGTGATTTTCACTACAACGGTCATCAACTACTCACACAATATCCAGCGTGTGCTGATGCCTTATCTAAGTATCGAATCAATCCTGGTAACGTTGGTCAGGGAGCTAAACGCGATACTCAGTTTGCGCAGATGATTGAAGTCGCATGTAAACACCAAAAGCCCGTGCGTATTGGTGTTAATTGGGGCAGTCTTGACCAATCTTTGCTCGCACGCGTGATGGATGAAAATGCTAAGCGTGCTGACCCCTGGACTTCACAGGCTGTGATGTATGAGGCCCTGGTTGTCTCTGCGTTAGAAAACGCGCGCAGAGCAGAAGAACTTGGTTTGGCTGGCGATAAAATTATCCTCTCTTGTAAAGTCTCCGGTGTGCAGGATTTGATTGCTGTTTACCGTGAGCTTGCGCGTCGCTGCGATTATCCCTTGCATTTGGGTTTAACCGAAGCAGGCATGGGTAGCAAAGGTATCGTCGCTTCAACCGCCGCCTTATCGGTGTTGCTGCAAGAAGGCATAGGCGACACCATACGTATTTCTTTGACTCCCGAGCCTGGTGGCGATCGCACGCGTGAAGTGATCGTTGGACAGGAAATTCTTCAAACCATGGGTTTACGCAAATTCACACCGATGGTGATTGCGTGTCCGGGTTGCGGTCGAACGACATCAACCGTATTTCAAGAATTAGCTGATCGCATTCAAACTTATCTGCGTGAGCAAATGCCTGTTTGGAAGGGCACGTATCCTGGTGTGGAAGCGATGAATGTGGCGGTGATGGGTTGTATCGTTAACGGCCCTGGCGAATCTAAGCATGCCAACATCGGCATTAGCTTGCCCGGAACAGGCGAATCACCAGCAGCTCCTGTCTTTGTTGATGGTGAGAAAACAGTGACGTTACGCGGCGATCATATTGCCGAAGAATTTCAGGCGATTGTGCTGGACTATGTGAAAACTCGATATGGCTGAGACTAAAAAAAGTGAAAAAATCCTCGGAGTGAAGGGGATGAATGACGTTCTACCGGCTGATGCTGCTTTGTGGGAGTTGTTTGAAAATACCGTTCAATCGGTATTGAAGAGCTACGGCTATCAACAGATACGCACACCGATTGTTGAACCTACTTCATTGTTTGCACGTGGATTAGGCACGGTGACCGATATCGTTGAAAAAGAGATGTACTCATTTACCGATAGCATGAATGGTGATGAGCTCACTCTGCGTCCAGAATGCACCGCAGGCGTGGTGCGTTCAGTGCTTGAACATAACCTAACCTACGACGGCCCCAAGCGTCTTTGGTATAGCGGCCCAATGTTCAGGCACGAGCGTCCACAGCGCGGTCGTTATCGTCAATTTCATCAAGTGGGTGCGGAAGCAGTTGGGTTTAACGGTCCCGATATTGATGCTGAACTCATCATGCTGTGTCAGCGACTTTGGGATGATTTGGGTTTGACCGACATTCGCTTAGAGATTAACTCCATCGGTGATGCACAAGAGCGTCAACGTCATAGAGACGATTTAATTGCGTACTTCGAGCAGCATAAAGATCAGCTGGATGCAGACGCGTTGCGCCGACTCAATAGCAATCCTTTGCGTATTCTCGACACCAAGAACCCTGCGATGCAAGATCTGGTGAATCAAGCCCCCAAACTGCTCGACTATCTGGGTGAAGAATCGCGATCGCATTTTGAGGGAGTGCAGCAACTCCTTCGAAATAACAGCATTCCTTTCACCATCAACCCGCGTTTGGTGCGTGGGATGGATTACTACAATCGCACAGTCTTTGAGTGGATCACTGATCAGTTGGGCTCTCAGGGCACGGTCTGTGGCGGCGGGCGCTACGACCCCCTGGTTGAAATTTTCGGTGGCAAACCCACGCCTGCGGTGGGTTTTGCGATGGGTGTTGAGCGCTTGCTCGAGCTTATGAAGGCTAGTTCCGAGACTGTGTCAATCAGTCAATGCGACATTTATCTGGTGCATCAGGGCGAAGCGGCGCAAACCCAAGCCTTTACTCTGGGTGAACGGTTACGGGATGCCGGCTTCGATGTTGTGCTACATTGCGCCTCGGCTGGCAGTCTGGGAAGCTTCAAATCGCAAATGAAACGTGCCGACAGCAGTGGTGCTGCTTATGCCGTGATCCTTGGCGAAGATGAAATCAAGCTCGGCACGGCAACGATCAAATATTTGCGCGAAACCGATCTGCAAAAAAATCAGCAAAGCATAGAGCTGGCCACTGTCGTTGATCATTTAATTGATCACATGACTGGCCAAGACGATCACAACCACATGCATTTGCATGCGGGACAAATTCATACCCATCATTAAAATTATCATGGCATACGATCACGAAGAACAAGAACAGTTAGCTACGCTCAAAGCGTGGTGGAATCAGTATGGAAATATGGTTACTTGGTTCGTGACCGCCGTACTAGTGGCATTCGCCGCATGGTCAGGCTGGAAATACTACCAACGCGATCAATCATCTAAGGGCGTGATGCTCTACGAAGAAATCGTCAAAGCAGCCGAGGCGAAAGATCAGGCCAAACTCGCCAGAGCGACTGAAGATATCAAGGCGCGATTTAGTGGCACGCCGTATGCGCAGATGGGTTTGCTGTTGGCAGCAAAAGCGTCGTTCGAAGCAAACGATGTTAAATCAGCCAAAGCAGATTTACAGTGGATTGTAGATCACGGGCACACCGATGAATTTAAAGCGATTGCTCGTATTCGTCTTGCTGGCTTACTGCTCGATGAAAAAGCCTACGACGAAGGCTTAAAATTGTTGTCTGCAGAATTTCCTGAGCAATTTGCAGCTTTAGTAGCAGACCGTCGTGGCGATCTTTTATTTGCACAGAACAAGCTCGATGAAGCTCGCAAAGAATTTAAAACAGCGCTTGAAAAAACAGAAATTAAAAATCCTGCGCGTCAGCTAATACAACTCAAATTAGACGCGTTGGGTGGTAACGCTAAGTCTGCGGGCTAGGCGAGGAAACTATGCGACATTCCAAGCTTGTTGTTGTAGCAGCGGCGTTATTGATGGCCGGATGCTCTTCTCTGAACCCTTTTGCGGCCAAGCCTAAAAATTCACCTGCCGATCTGGTTAGCTTTAAGCCGACGATGGCGGTTAGAACTCTTTGGTCGGTTAACATCGGTAAGTCAGGTGATTATCATCTGAAGCCAGTTTTCAGTAATGGCCGACTGTATGCTGCTAATCAGTCCGGCGAAGTCGTGTGTATTGACCCATCTAACGGCAATACCATCTGGAAAATTAAGACGGGTATGTCGCTCAGTGCAGGAGTTGGTGCAGACGCGGGTACGGTCGTTGTTACAGGTTCTGATGGAACAGTACAAGCGCTAGATGCGACGAATGGTCAGACCCGCTGGAAATTTCAAGCATCGACAGAAATTTTATCGGCGCCAGCCGTAGGTAGTGGCACGGTGGTTGTACGCAGCGTTGACAATCGTATTGTGGCACTCGATGCTGAATCAGGTTCACGACGTTGGTATTTGCAGCGCACTGCACCGCCCTTAGCTTTAAGATCAGCGCCGGGAATTATTGTTGCAGATGGTTTAGCGTATGTTGGTTTGCCCGCAGGTCGCATGATTGCGTTGTCTGTGCTCACCGGAGCGCCGCGCTGGGAAGCAGCGATAGCTGAGCCGAAAGGCGCAACTGAGCTTGAGCGCGTATCAGATGTATCTGGCGAGCCGGCTTTATTGGGTCGAGACATTTGCGCGAGCTCGTATCAAGGCCGAGTTGCCTGCGTCGACATCGGCAACGGAACCATGCGTTGGGCGCGAGAGTTGTCAGCAGCAGTTGGTCCGGGAATTGATCAACGCTATGTTTTTACTGCTGATGAAAAAGGTAACCTTCAGGCATTCGCTCGTGAGACGGGCAGCAGTGTTTGGCGAAATACCAGTTTAAGTTGGCGCGGCCTGTCGGCACCGGTTTCTTTTGGCCGTGCTATTGCAGTAGGTGATCGTCAGGGTCAGCTGCATTTTTTCTCCCGCGAGGAGGGAGCACTGCTGGCGCGTATTGCTACCGATGGCAGTGCGATTCGTGCGACCCCTGTGGTAGCAGGAGCTAATCTCATCGTTCAAACCCAAGATGGAAAATTGATGGCGATTGCGTCGGACTAAGGTCCGACTGCGTCTCAATTTCTCGCGCCTGCAGGAAAGTCGAAAGCTTTCCAGAGATATTTCATGAAGCCCGTTATTGCACTCATAGGCCGACCTAACGTCGGCAAATCCACTTTATTCAATCGACTCACGCGCTCGCGCGATGCGTTGGTTGCTGACTTGCCAGGATTGACTAGAGACCGCCACTACGGTGAAGGCAGAATTGGTGAGCGTCCGTTTTTGGTGATTGATACCGGAGGTTTTGAGCCGGTCGCTAAAGAGGGCATTGTTCATGAGATGGCCAAGCAAACTCGGCAGGCTATCGTTGAAGCGGATGTCGTTGTGTTTATTGTCGATGGGCGCCAGGGTTTAACACCCCACGACAAAACGATTACAGATTTTCTTCGTAAATCGGGCCGACAAGTCATGTTGGTCGTGAACAAATCGGAAGGTATGAAATATACCTCCGTTACGGCTGATTTTTATGAGCTTGGTTTGGGTGATCCTTACGTCATTTCTGCAGCTCATGGTGATGGAGTTGCGGATCTGGTTGATCAAGCGCTTGATATGGCTATCGAAGGCAAGCCTCAAGAAGAAAACGAAGAGGCGCCGCTCAAAGGCATAAAAATTGCGATTGTTGGTCGACCTAATGTCGGTAAGTCAACCATGGTGAATACGCTGTTGGGTGAAGAGCGTGTTATCGCATTCGATATGCCGGGTACAACACGTGATTCGATAGAAATTCCGTTTGAGCGAAACGGTAAACACTACACATTGATTGATACGGCAGGTATACGACGCAAAGGAAAAGTTTTTGAAGCGATAGAGAAATTTTCTGTGGTCAAAACTTTGCAATCAATTTCAGAAGCTAATGTGGTTTTGCTTTTGCTCGATGCTCAGCAAGACATTTCTGAACAGGATGCACACATTGCTGGATTCATTCTTGAATCAGGTCGTGCGTTGGTGGTGGGTATCAACAAGTGGGATGGACTGACATCAGATCATCGCGACCACATCAAACGTGAAATCGATCGCAAGCTCACGTTTTTGACTTTCGCCAAATTTCATTACATTTCTGCATTGAAATCGACGGGGATCATGCAGATGTTGAAATCGATTGATTCTGCTTATGCTGCTGCGATGGCAAAGCTACCCACGCCACAGCTGACACGTGCATTACAAGAAGCATTGGATCACCAACAGCCTCGTCGTAAAGGTTCAATTCGCCCTAAGTTGAGATATGCCCATCAGGGTGGTCAAAATCCGCCTATCATTGTCATTCACGGCAACGCGTTGGAGTCCATTGAATCCAGTTATAAACGTTATCTAGAAAAACATTTTCGAGATAGTTTTTCATTAACCGGTACACCATTGAGAATAGAATTCCGTTCTGGCAAAAACCCTTTTTCCAGACAGGAATAAAATCATTTTTCGACGAGTCTGTTTGCCAGTGTGGGGCAAATCGATTACATTCGCGAGAAGCGGTTATTTTGGGCGCTTGTACTTTCATGCCCCGCCCCCATTTGCATAACTTAACAATAAAACGGAGCTTCCATGAGCAACAAAGGGCAACTGCTTCAGGATCCTTTCTTGAACGCCTTACGAAAAGAGCACGTTCCTGTTTCCATTTATTTAGTGAATGGCATCAAACTTCAGGGGCACGTGGAATCATTCGATCAATACGTTGTTTTACTGCGCAACACCGTAACCCAAATGGTTTACAAACACGCTATTTCCACCGTTGTTCCAGCGCGCGCGGTTAATCTCAATACTGAACAGGCTCCCGAGTAAGATTTCAACCCGCTCGGGTTGGCCAGGGTTTATTACATGCGTGCTGTTTTGGTGGGTGTTGATTTTGGCAAGCTTGATTTCGTTTCCAGTCTTGAAGAATTGGCATTGTTGTCAAAAACGGCAGGTGCTCAGCCGGTTGCCAGCGTAACTGGCAAGCGGTCATCTCCCGATGCAGCCTTGTTTGTTGGATCAGGCAAGGCTGATGAAGTTCTCGACACCATCAATGATCTGGAAGCCGAGGTTGCTATTTTCAACCATGCGCTATCACCAGCGCAGCAACGTAACCTCGAACGCCACCTCAAGGTGCGTGTCGTCGATCGAACCAGTCTGATTCTTGATATTTTTGCGCAGCGAGCGCAGAGCCACGAAGGTAAGGTTCAGGTCGAACTAGCCCAACTGCAGCACCTTGCTACCCGACTGATCCGAGGCTGGACCCACTTGGAGCGTCAAAAGGGGGGTATCGGTTTGCGCGGACCCGGCGAGACGCAGCTGGAAACCGATAGGCGACTGATCGGCGCTCGGGTAAAAGCCTTGCGAGCCAAACTCGACAAGCTACAACGGCAGCGCAATACCCAACGTCGATCGCGCGAGCGCAATCGTACTTTTTCTGTCTCGTTGGTGGGCTATACCAATGCAGGCAAGTCGACTCTTTTTAATAACATGACCAAGGCGGGCGTTTATGCGGCCGATCAGTTGTTTGCGACCCTGGATACCACCTCGCGCCGCATCCATCTTGGTGAATATGGCAACGTTGTCATTTCAGATACGGTGGGATTTATTCGGGATTTGCCGACGCAATTAGTCGCTGCCTTTCGAGCGACGTTGGACGAAACCATTCACGCTGATTTGCTGCTGCATGTGGTCGATGCGGCGAGTCCCGTGCGTGACGATCAGATCGAGCAGGTCAACGCTGTATTGCAGGAGATTGGGGCAGATCATGTGCCTCAGATCCTGGTCTGGAACAAGATCGACGTCGCTGGCTTAGAGCCGGCGATAGAGCATGATGAATATGATAAAATCCGACGTGTTTTTGTCAGCGCCCAGACTGGCGAAGGGATTGATTTGCTTAGGCAGGCAATTGCCGGCTTCGCGCAGGCAGGTGGCGCTAGTCCGGGGCATTTCCCGCCCGACGATTCCAGGCTGAGCGAGCGCAGCGACGAGATAACTCCCTAACTGCACAACTGACGATGGTGCCGACTTCCGTTGGTATCGAATCAGCGTTTCATTCAAGATGAAAAAAGACCTCAACTCGGAACGCCCCAGCAAGCTCGAATCTCTCTTCAAGAAATTCGGCCTTAGTTTTTCTTTGAACGACCCACGCTGGGGTCGCGGCTCCCAAGATAATAACGACCAGGATTCTCGTCAAAACAGTCGCAAGCCTACTGATGGCCCGCCTGATCTTGATCAGCTCTGGCGCGACTTCAATCAACGTCTGAATCGACTTTTCGGTGGCCAGGGTGGTGGCCGTGATGGAGGTGAAGGCGGTGGATCCAGCGATGGAAATGGTGCTGGCATCAGTGCAGGCGTCATCGCTGTAGTGATCGGCTTCCTGTGGTTGGTTAGCGGCTTTTTTATTGTGCAAGAAGGTCAAACAGGCGTTGTGATGACCTTTGGCAAATTCAGTCATTCGACTCAGCCTGGTTTCAACTGGCGCTGGCCGTATCCGATACAAGCGCACGAAGTAGTAAACCTATCTCAGGTTAGAACGGTAGAGATTGGTTATCGCAGTAATGTGCGCAACAAACTTGCGCGTGAGTCCTTAATGCTGACCGATGATGAAAACATCATCGATATTCAGTTTGCCGTGCAATACCGACTCAAAGACGCATCAGAGTGGGTGTTCAATAATCGCGATCAAGAAGAGACAGTCAAAGAAGTTGCAGAGACAGCTATTCGTGAAATTGTCGGTAAAAGCAAAATGGATTTTGTCTTGTACGAGGGTCGCGAAAAAGTAGCGTTCGATACGAGTACCTTGATGCAGCACATACTGGATCGCTACAAGATTGGTGTGTTAGTTACCAACGTCACGATGCAAGCAGTTCAGCCGCCTGAACAAGTGCAGGCAGCGTTTGATGATGCTGTTAAGGCTGGTCAAGATCGCGAGCGTCAAAAAAATGAAGGCCAGGCCTACGCTAATGATGTGGTACCAAAAGCTCGTGGTGCTGCCTCACGACTCTTGCAAGAATCTGAAGGTTATCGGTCACGTGTCGTTGCGAATGCAGAAGGCGAAGCTGCGCGATTCTCGAAAATTTTGACTGAATATCAAAAGGCACCAGGTGTTACACGCGATCGTATGTACATCGAGGCGATGCAGCAGATTTTTTCAAGCACAACCAAGGTCATGGTGGATACCAAATCCAACAACAGCATGATTTATTTGCCGCTGGATAAACTGATTGCTCAAACTGCCGCTGAGTCGGCAGCAGGTGTGCATGCCCCGGCTGCGCCGCTGAGTGAAGCTTCTCCTGCCAATGAAGGTGTTCGCGTTCCTGAACCACGCGCGAGAGATAATCGCAGCATACGTGACAGGGAGTCACGCTAATGAATCGTCTTATTTCAACCGCTATTGCTAGCGTCATTGCGCTGGCCATTTTGATGTCCACGTTGTTTGTTGTGGATCAACGGCAGTTTGCCATCGTGTTTGCGCTCGGTGAAGTCAAGCAGGTGATTAAGGAACCTGGCCTGCATTTCAAATTACCACCGCCATTCCAAAATGTGATTTTTCTTGATAAGCGTATTTTGACCTTAGATACGCCTGAGCCAGATCGCTTCATTACTGCAGAAAAGAAAAACATTCTGGTTGATGCGTTTGTGAAATGGCGTATTGTTGACCCGCGTCTTTACTTCATTAGTTTTGGTGGTGATGAGCGTCGTGCACAAGATCGTATGGCGCAAATCGTTAAAGCCGCTTTGAATGATGAAATCACCAAACGTACCGTACGCGAAGTGATTTCTGGTGAGCGTGGCAAAGTGATGGATGCTATTCGTACTAAAGTGTCTGAAGAAGCTAAGCAAATCGGTGGCGAGATTATCGATGTTCGTTTAAAGCGCGTTGATTACGTTGAACAGATCAACAACTCAGTGTACGAGCGTATGAAATCAGAACGCGCACGCGTGGCGAATGAATTGCGTTCTACCGGTTCTGCTGAATCCGAAAAAATTCGTGCTGATGCCGATCGTCAACGCATCGTGATTCTTGCTGAAGCCTATAAACAAGCAGAATCGGTACGAGGTGAGGGCGATGCCAAGGCTGCTCGTATTTATGCTCAGGCATTTGGTCAGAATCCAGAATTTTACAAATTCATACGTAGCTTAGAAGCCTATCGCGAGAGTTTTAAAACTCGCAGCGATGTGCTGGTGATTGACCCTAATTCGGAGTTCCTGAAGTATTTCAAGGCACCCGGCGGCGCCCGTAAATAAGGTTGCCTGGTGTCGTCTACTCTGCTCATCACGCTGGGCTTGCTCTGCCTGCTAGAGGGAATGTTTCCTTTCCTCTCTCCAGCGCGCTGGCGTCAGACCTTTTTGCAGCTGGCAAATCTGACAGATGGTCAGATCCGATTTTTTGGTCTGATCGCCATCGTGTTTGGTATGCTGCTACTCGCTCTACGATTCCTCCTTTCTGAAGCTTGATTGTCATGCCTAATTGGCTACTTCCCGAGAATATTGCTGACGTACTCCCGTCCGAAGCGCGCAAGATTGAAGTCTTGCGCCGCGCGATGCTGGATAACTTTCGACGTTTTGGTTATGAGTTAGTGATGCCACCGATGTTGGAATACGTCGAATCATTAATGCCATTTCCCGATCACGACATGGATCTGCGCATGTTCAAGTTGGTCGATCAGTTATCAGGTCGCACCATGGGTCTGCGTGCGGATATGACCACGCAGGTGGCACGTATCGATGCTCATTTACTCAATCGTAAATCCGTCACTCGACTTTGCTATGCAGGCAGCGTTTTGCAGGCACGTCCATCGGGCTTTCATGCCACCCGCGAACCGCTGCAAATCGGTGCTGAAATTTACGGACATGCGGGTGTAGAAGCCGATGAAGAAATTCAATCACTCGCTTTAGCGTCACTCAGCATGGCGGGCTTGTCGAACGTCACCTTAGATTTATCGCACAACGCGATTCTGAACGCCATTCTGGAAGGCGATGCGAATGCGCAGCGTTATCAAGCTGAATTAGTCGCTATGCTGCGTGCAAAAGATTTGCCGCAATTGACAGCTTTTGTTGCGGGATTTGCTGCGCCTGTGCGTGACGCGCTTTCTGCGTTGATGAGTTTGCATGGCGATATCAGCGTGCTTGATCGTGCTCGTAAAGTGCTTCCTGCCAATCCGAAAATTCATCATGCCTTAGATGAGCTGGCACTGCTGGCCAAGGCAGCAGGTAGCGTGAACATCAATATTGATTTAGCGGATCTCTCGGGTTATCAGTACGAAAGCGGTGCGATGTTTGCGTTGTATGTCGCAGGCCTTCCAAATGCCGTAGCTCGCGGTGGTCGCTATGATCATGTGGGTGAAGTCTTTGGGCGAGCCAGACCAGCAACGGGATTTTCTTTAGATTTGCGTGAACTCGCGCGCTTACTGCCAGCTGCAACTGCCGTCAGTGCTATTCGTGCACCTTGGGGTAGAGAGCCTGCATTGACCGAGCTGATTACGTCATTGCGCGAGCAGGGTGAAATTGTTATTCAGTTGTTGCCCGGTGAAGAAAGTAGTCAACAAGAATTCGAATGTGATCGTGAGATCATTGCCGACAAAAATAAATTCATCATCAGAAAGCTGTAGAAATCATGGCTAGAAATGTCGTTGTTATCGGTACCCAATGGGGCGATGAAGGAAAAGGAAAAGTCGTCGACTGGCTGACAGATCATGCCCAGGGCGTCGTTCGTTTTCAAGGCGGTCACAATGCGGGTCACACGCTCGTAATTGGCGGTCAAAAGACAGCATTGCAGCTCATCCCATCAGGCATTATGCGTGCAGGTGTGGCCTGCTACATCGGTAATGGTGTGGTGTTATCTGTGCCTGATTTATTGCGTGAAATTGATAAGCTGGAAGCGTCGGGTATTGAAGTCGCTAATCGTTTAAAAGTCTCAGAGGCTTGTCCAGTTATTTTGCCGTATCACACGGCTTTAGATGCTGCGCGTGAAGCTAAGCGTGGCGATGCAAAAATCGGTACCACGGGTAAGGGCATAGGTCCCGCGTATGAAGACAAAGTAGCTCGTCGCGCTATTCGTGTCGCAGATTTGCTAAACGAGAAGCGCTTGGAAGAAAAGCTGCGCGAAAATCTTGATTATCACAACTATGTACTCGTGAATTATCTGAAGGCTAAAGCTGTTGATTTTCAAAGTACTTTTGATACGGCCTTAGCGTCGGTTCCAAGAATCCGCCCAATGGTGACCGATGTCTCTAGCGCGCTGTATGCCGCTCACAAAGCTGGTGCGAATTTATTGTTCGAAGGTGCGCAAGGTAGCTTGCTCGATGTTGATCATGGTACCTATCCGTTTGTAACGTCCAGCAATTGTGTGGCGGGTAATGCTGCTGCAGGCTCGGGCGTTGGTCCGAATATGTTGCACTACATTTTAGGCATCACGAAAGCGTATACAACGCGCGTAGGTTCCGGACCCTTCCCATCAGAATTGCCGACTGATCAAGGCATAGGACAACACCTATCATCGGTTGGACATGAATTTGGAACTGTGACTGGCCGCGCACGTCGCTGTGGTTGGTTTGATGCCGCTTTATTGAAGCGCTCAGTACAAATCAATGGTGTCTCAGGTATGTGCCTGACTAAGTTGGATGTGTTGGATGGTTTGGAATCATTAAAGCTGTGTACAGGTTATCGTTTGCATGGAAAACAGGTTGATATTTTCCCAGTCGGTGCCGAAGAAGCGGCGGCATGCGAACCCATTTATGAAGAAATGCCAGGTTGGACTGAGCCTACTGTCGGCGTTAAGTTAATGAAGGATTTGCCTGCGAATGCGCAAGCGTATGTGAAACGCATTGAAGAATTAGTAGGCGTGCCAGTCGATATGGTTTCAACCGGCCCTGATCGAGAAGAGACTATCGTTTTGCGTCATCCATTTGAATGATGTCAGCGTATGACGACCTCGGCAGATGCTGGCCATTTATGGATTTCGTGGGATGACTATCATCGTTCTATTGAAAGTCTGGCCAAGCAGGTGCACGAGTCAGCTTGGACGTTTGATCATGTTCTTTGTTTAGCTCGAGGTGGTTTGCGTCCGGGAGACGTGTTTTCGCGGCTCTTTAATGTGCCGCTCTCTATTCTCACGGTGAGCTCTTATCGTGAAGCAGGTGGTACTCAGCGTGGTGAGCTTTGTATAGCGGACAGAATAACGTCGACGACAGACACCTTAAGTGGACGTCTGCTTTTAATCGATGATTTAGTGGATTCGGGCATAACGCTTCACAGAGTTCGGGAATGGCTGCTTAAGCGCCACCCAGAAGTTGGTGAAATTCGATCAGCAGTGATTTGGTACAAGGAAAATTCATCCGTACGCCCAGATTATTTTGCTCATTCAGTTGCAGGTAATCCGTGGATACATCAGCCGTTTGAGTTGTATGACCAGATGACTCCAGATTTGCTGTAGCAAAATTATCGTTCAAGGAAAGTCGATGAAAGAAAATGAACGTGTAAATAAGACGCTGAGCGATTTGAAAAATGCTCAGAACAAGCTGGATGCTTTAGACCGTGAGCATGATGAATTGATGACGCGACTTGCAGATGCGCGACGCGCACAGCAACGCATGACGTACTACTTAATCGCAATCGTTGTGGTTGCTGCTGGAATGATTATTGGTTCGCTGTATTTAGCAGCAAAGAGTTTGTAGCGCTTTTGGTTTGGACAAAAAAAGAGCCTGCGAAAGCAAGCTCTTAATCTGCTGGTGCCCACGGAGGGACTCGAACCCCCACACCTTGCGGCACATGGACCTGAACCATGCGCGTCTACCAATTCCGCCACGTGGGCCAAAAGAAGGCGAGATTATAGCGGATAAATCCCGCAAGTCAATAAAGCCAAGTGTTGGGGCCTATGAATGCACGATGTCATAGTGATTTAACTAGTTAGGAATAAGCTGTTTCAGTCTTTATCAACCGAATGTCCTGTAGAGCAAAGCGTATGCTGCTCCATTACACTATTCTTGTTTAATCAACTTACTTTTAATACCATCTTTTGAGCCACTATCCGTATAGCATTCCCAGTCGAGAAGAAATCCTTGGCGTACTGCGTAAAGCATCTGGTCCGCAGACACTATCTTCTATCGCCGACGCTTTGTCTGTTAAAGAATCTGAGCTCGATGGTTTGACCCGTCGATTAGCTGCTATGGAGCGTGACGGTCAAATTAAACCAGATCGCAAAGGTCGCATTCAACTCGCGAATACCGCGAATTTCATTGAAGGTCGAGTTTCTTGTCATCGCGATGGCTATGGTTTTTTATTGCCGGATGAAGGAGATGATGTTTTTCTTCCTGAAAAAGAAATGCAGAAAGTTTTGCATGGTGATCGGGTACAAGTTCGAGTTACAGGCTTAGATCGACGTGGTCGTCCCGAAGGCACCATTGTTGAAGTATTAGTGCGTGCTAATACGCATGTCATTGGCCGCTTAGTAAATGAAAATGGTGTTTGGCTAGTCGTACCAGAAGATAAGCGGATCGCTCACGATATTTTGCTCGCTGTGGCTCCAGGTAAAGCGAAAGCTGGTCAGGTAGTCAGTGTTGAACTCACCGAACAACCATCACGCTACAGCCAGCCGGTAGGAAAAATCAGCGAAGTGTTGGGTGAAATTGATGACCCCGGCATGGAAATAGAAATTGCTGTGCGCAAATATGGTGTTCCGCATGAGTTTTCAGAGGCGGCAAAAGCAGCTGCGTCGAAATTGCCATCTGAAGTGAAAGCATCTGATCTAGAAGATCGTGTTGATTTGCGCGACATACCGATGGTGACGATAGACGGCGAAGACGCGAGAGATTTTGATGATGCGGTGTATTGCGAACCCGTAAAAATTGGACGTGGCACAGGTTTTCGACTGATCGTTGCGATTGCTGATGTCAGTCATTATGTGAAGCCGAACGATGCACTAGATGTCGATGCGTTAGAGCGCAGCACGTCAGTGTATTTCCCGCGCAGGGTCATACCCATGCTGCCGGAAAAATTATCGAATGGTTTGTGCTCGTTAAATCCCGATGTCGACCGATTGACTATGGTGTGCGATGCCGTGATCAGTGCCAAAGGCGATATTCAAGCGTATCAGTTTTATCCTGCAGTGATTCATTCAGCAGCTCGCTTAACCTATACCGAAGTCGCTGCCGTATTAGGTAATACGCGAGGCCCCGAGGCGACACGTCGCGCTGCATTACTACCGCACCTGCAAAATCTTTATGATTTATTTCAAGTGCTGCTGCAGTCACGTCGTGTGCGTGGCGCGATTGATTTTGAAACGACTGAGACCTACATCGTTTGTAATGCTGCAGGGAAAATAGAACAAATTTTGCCGCGCACACGAAACGATGCACATAAATTAATTGAAGAATGCATGTTGGCGGCAAACGTTTGCGCGGCTGATTTTATGGAGCGTAACAAGCATCACGGTATGTTTCGTATCCATGCGGGTCCAACAGAACAAAAGCTTAATCAGTTACGCACATTCCTAAAGCAATTAGGTTTATCGCTTGGTGGTTCCGGTAGCCCAGCGGCATCGGACTATGCTGAGTTGATGGAGAAAATAAAACTCCGACCTGATGCCATCATGCTTCAGACCATGCTGCTGCGCTCCATGCAGCAGGCGGTCTATAGCCCTGACAATATCGGACATTTCGGCTTGTCTTACGATGCCTATGCTCATTTCACCAGCCCTATACGTCGTTATCCGGATTTGCTGACGCACCGCGTGATCAAGGCTATTTTGCAAGGTAAGCGCTACCACCCGAAAGATATAGAGACCGAAAATTTAAATACTCAGCTTTCTCCCGCAGCACGCAAGATGCAAGCAAAAGATAGAGCCGCCGGTAAGAAAAAATCCGAAGGTGATGTGGCTATCTGGGAAGCGCTCGGGATTCATTGTTCAGCCAATGAACGTCGCGCAGATGAAGCCTCGCGTGATGTTGAGGCATGGCTGAAATGCTACTTTGTGCGCGATAAACTCGGCGAAGAATTCACCGGCACGATTTCGGGAGTCGCTGCATTCGGCATTTTTGTACAGCTCGATGCCTTGTTCATCGAGGGTATGGTTCATGTCACCGATTTGGGTTCAGACTTCTTTCAATTTGACGAAGCTCGACATGAATTGCGTGGCGAGCGAACAGGTATGCGCTATCAATTAACCGATAGAGTGACGGTGCAAGTCAGTCGAGTTGATCTCGATGCACGACGCATTGATTTACGACTAGTGCGCGAGCCAGGCATTCGTACCCAATTGAAAAACGAAGCACGCCGTGCCGATGAAGGAAAAGGACATTCGCGCCTATCAGGCGCTAAAAAAGCGGCTAAACAGGCAGCGAAAAAAACAGCTAAAAAAGCAGCGCCCAAAATGCCTGATAGTGCCAAAGCACGTAAGGTAAAGCCATCCAAAACCACTGCACGTACAGGTCAAAAAAAACGTAAATAACATAGAGCAATAGCTCACTGACCAAGAAAATAATGAAGACCAAACTCCTTTTCGGATTTCATGCAGTCGCAGCACGCATTCGTCATGATGCATCGACCATCGAAGAAATTTATGTTGATGCCTCGCGTCATGATCGTCGTATGGGCGATCTTTTGCGCTCGGCTAAATCGGCGAATGTGCGCATCATTCAAGCTGATGATCAGCGTTTAGATGCCATGGTTGGTACGCGCCGGCATCAGGGCGTGGTTGCGCGAGCGGGTGAAATCTCGCTCGCACGTAATTTGTCTGAGTTAATCGATGGCATACAAGGGCCGCCCTTACTATTGCTGCTGGATGGTGTGACCGATCCGCACAATTTGGGTGCGTGCTTACGTGTAGCCGATGGTGCAGGAGCCCATGCTGTCATTGCTCCCAAGGATAGAGCTGTAGGTTTGAACGCGACCGCAGCCAAAGTCGCCAGCGGCGCAGCGGACAACGTACCCTACATTACCGTAACTAACCTGGCGCGTGCTATGCGTGAGTTACAGGAACATGATATTTGGCTGACAGGTACGACCGATGATGCAGAAAGTACGATCTACGATGTCGACTACACCGGAGGCGTAGCTTTTGTAATGGGCTCTGAAGGTGAGGGCATGCGGCGCTTAACTCGCGAGAATTGCGATCGTTTAGTGAGCTTGCCGATGCTGGGCTCGGTTGAAAGTCTGAACGTATCAGTGGCGTCAGGTATTTGCTTGTATGAGGCCAGACGTCAACGCTTGAAAATACCGACCGCCTAGTACAGCGGGCGATTGGGTCTGATTCTGCCAAATAACCTAAAATTCAGTTTTTACTGTCTGATTGATATTCATGTTTAGCCGCCTCAGGGAAGACATCGCTAGCATCATGGCACGTGACCCAGCCGCCCGAAGTTCTTGGGAGGTCATGACGTGCTATCCCGGCCTGCATGCCATCGTGTTACACCGCTGGTCGAGTGCCTGCTGGCAGCGAGGCTTTAAATGGATGGGGCGTTTCATTTCGCATATAGCTCGTGGATTAACCGGTATTGAGATTCATCCCGGTGCCACCATAGGACGTCGCGTTTTTATCGATCATGGCTTTGGTGTCGTGATCGGTGAGACGGCTTTTATCGGTGACGATTGCACCATTTATCAGGGCGTAACCCTGGGTGGTACATCACTATCCAAAGGAACCAAACGGCACCCAACCCTAGAGCGCGGTGTGATCATTGGTGCCGGAGCCAAAGTATTAGGTTCGTTTACTGTGGGCGAGGGCGCTAAGATTGGCTCGAATGCCGTGGTGGTCAAAGAAGTCCCTGCGGGTGCCACCGCAGTCGGTAATCCTGCACGCATCATTGAAAAAACGGCAGCCTCTGAGCGCGAAGATGCGACTGCAAAAATGTTTGCAGCGTATGGCTTGACAGCAAATGGTGACGATCCTTTGTCAAAAGCCTTGCACGGCCTGATCGACAATGCTTCTAGTCAGGAATTACAGTTAGTGAAAATTCTCGAGGCACTTAAAGCAGCGGGCATAGCTTGCGAGACCGTAGTCGAGCTAGATAAATTCAATCCGGACAAGCTGAATAAATTGGTGGAGTGATTTAGGTCTTCTGCAATCAATTATGTGCATTCAGCACAATGACGAATTTTTGCAAAGCCAATCTTGACCGGACTTTTTAGGCAACTCAAAATGCAGGCATTGATCCGATGAGGTTAATATGCCTACAATCAGTGTGTTTTACGGGATTATGATCCGTATGTTTTTTAACGGTTCATCTCATCAGGAAACTTACCTAGGCGCGCCCTGGAGCTTGTTCTAGATTGGGCTGAATTGCATCAAGAAGAATTGCTTGAAGATTGGAATCTTTGCAAGTCGAAACAGCAACCCAAAGCAATTCCTCCTTTAAAGTGAGGCTCACATGGATTGGCAGGTCGTAGACGTCAAAACTATTTCACCACTGAGTATTCAGGTCACGTTTTCGGATGGGACGTCTGGCAGAGTGGTGTTTGAGACCAGTCATTTGACTGGTGTATTCGAAGTTCTTAAAGATCCTGAAATTTTCCGACAAGCCTATATTGAACATGGCGCAGTCACTTGGCCAGGTAACATCGATCTTGCACCGGATGCGATGTATCAAGCTATTAAGCAAACTGGTGAGTGGATACTGAATTAATCATGCCTGTTCCAAATTCTCAGAGTTTATTTTTTTACAGAAGCATCTGATATTCTAATAGCGTGTAATTCACCCGCACTATCCAACGCGATCCAGCCACCACGTTGTTTATCCGTTTCATTCGCTTCACAATCCCAGTCCGGTAATACATAGCGCACTCCCTCAGGAGTGTGATGAACATCGGGCCTATGCGTGTGGCCATGAATTAATAGATTAACTTTGTACGTTTTAAAAAGTGCGGCTATCTGCGCGGGGTTCACATCCATGATCGCCATCGTTTTTTCTTTTTGCGCAGCGCGGCTGCCTTCGCGCATACCGGCAATGATGCTTTTTCGTTCTGCTAGAGGTCGCGCAAGAAAAGCCGCTTGCCATTCAGGATTGCGCACTTGCGTGCGAAACGCCATATAGGCCGTGTCATCCGTACATTGTGCATCGCCATGGACGAGCAGAATTTTTTTGTCACCAATTTCGACTATATGAGGCTCGTTTAATAAGCTTAAACCTGCTGCCGCAGCAAAAGCCGACCCAACTAAAAAATCTCGATTGCCGCTGAGCCAAAATATCTTCGTCCCCTGATCAGAAACATGTTTAAGTTCTTGGCAGATTTGTTGGGGAAACGGGGAATCAATATCATCATCACCAGGCCAGTACTCGAAGAGGTCGCCTAGCAAATAGAGATGATTCGCATGCATTGCCTCGTTGTGTAAAAACGAAAAAAATGCCGCCAATGTCTTCGGAGTATCTGGACTCAAATGCAGATCTGAAACAAAAAGCGCAACCATCGTCGGTTGCGCTTTTGTTGTAGGTGATGTTGAGTGCGAACTCATGTCAGATCAAACGACCTCAGCCTTTTCAATCACGACAGTCTCGACTGGTACATCCGAAAACATACTCTTACGGCCGGTTTTAACAGCGCGAATAGCATCAACAACATCCTCGCCCGCAGTGACTTTGCCAAATACTGCGTAGCCCCAGCCATCTGAGCCGGGATAGTTCAGAAAGTCGTTGTCACCAACATTAATGAAAAACTGAGCTGTCGCTGAATGCGGATCCGATGTGCGTGCCATCGCAATCGTGTAACGATCATTTTTAAGGCCATTCTCAGCCTCGTTGTCAATCGGATCGTTGGTCGATTTTTGTTTCATGTCAGGATCGAAGCCGCCGCCTTGGATCATGAAGCCATCGATCACTCGATGAAAAATAGTGCCATCGTAATGACCTGACTTAACGTAGTTAACAAAATTCTCAACGGACTTGGGTGCTTTTTCTACGTCAAGTTCTAGCGTAATCGCGCCGTGATTGGTGGTGAGTACAACATTCATAAACGTGCTGCTCCTAAATCAATACTAATAAATTATTCAATC
>JBEDHZ010000001.1:0-73962 GCA_041173845.1 Pseudomonadota bacterium | reverse complement strand
AACTAATCGAAATCAAATCTGCTACGTATAGCGCTGGAAAAGATAATAGAAAATTATTTGATTTCACTGTGGCTGTGCCAAACCTAGTTCGGTAAAAAGTACAATGAAAAATAATAATGTTCTCCTCAATATAGTGCGGGCTATACAAGCATGGGGGCAGCAGTTCACGCAATTGCGAGGGCTTCATCCGGGGCTGTGGCCAGTGGCCCCAAGAGTCACGTTGCTCGCGGCGCTTTTGTTTGGCGTAATTGCCGCTGGTGCGTGGTGGTATTGGTTAGATCAATGGGAAATGCTTGATCACACGCGCGCTGAGGAAGAGGAGCTACGCAAATTATTTCGCCATAAAGTAGGTCAAGCACAAAATTTAGAGGCGTTAAGACAAAAGAAAGCTGCCGTATCAGCTAGGGTAGAAGTGCTTGGTAGGCAGCTGCCAGGTAAATCCGAGATGGATGCGCTGCTATCTGAAATCAATCAAGCTGGCACAGGTCGTGGATTGCAGTTTGAATTATTCAAGCCGGAGCAGCTGCGATTGCGTCCCTATTATGCTGAGCTTCCTATTGCTATCAAGCTAGTCGGTAACTATCACGCTCTGGCAGGATTTGTTAGCGATATCGCCAATCTCCCTCGAGTGGTCACCATCGATCATTTGATCATTAATCAGCAAAAAGAAGGTCTGCAGACATTTGAAGCTATTGTGCATACCTACCGTTACCTCGATAAAGAAGAGGCGAACGAGCAAGCGAAGCGCCTATTAACAAATCAGAAAAAAACCAAATGACACAAAGGTTTTTTCGAATTTGGGAACAGGTGAATCATGGATTTTCGCCAAATTATTTTGACAAAAGAAAATACGATTTTCTGGCTAATTTTCTTGGCGATTTTCTAAATGGATTGATGCGCGTAATAGTTTTGTGTTTCTTGCTCATTCTTGCAGCATGTGGATCCTCAAGTGATGAAAATTTGAATGAGTGGATGGCGACAGTGCGCCGCACCGCGCACAGCAGCCCATTGTCATTACCAGCGCCACTGGCGATGACGCTCTCTGTGTATGAACCTGCGGGACGAGTGGATCCTTTCGACGCCTCAAAAATTTCAATGCTGCTCGATATCTCAGACCATGCAGGTATTCGTCCCGATTTGAAACGAGCGCGAGAACCTCTCGAATCTTATCCGCTGGATCAGTTTCGCATGGTCGGTAGTCTGGGCCGGCCTGGCCAAAGAGTCGCACTAGTAGAAGTGGGAAAAATTTTGTATCAATTACATAAAGGTAATCACCTTGGTCAAGATTTGGGTGAGGTGATCAATATTATGGATAGCTCAATTGACATCGAAGAAACGATACAGGAAGCGAATGGAAATTGGATAAAGCGACGAGTTCAGCTGTCGATGCGAGAGACCAAATGAAAATGTTGCAACCATGGCTCAACTTAAAATGTTTGACCTTAGTTTTTTTTATCATGATGACTGGGCGTGTCCAGTCGGTTGATAAAGAATCAGATGCTGAGGCTAACCAAAATCTCAATGCGATTACTGCTATCGATGTGGCGCGTAGTGGTGCGCAACAAGAGCTGCATATCAGTTTTAAACAATTACCGACTATCACGCCGCTAAGTTTCGTAACGCAAAATCCTCCACGCGTTGTATTAGATTTCGCAGAAACAGCTAATGCGACGGGTCAGCTACGACGTGTTTTGGATAGCGGTGATCTACGGCACGTTGATGTTATTCAGGTGGGGGGGCGTACACGACTAGTGCTCGCATTAAAACGACCTCTGATCTTTTCAACCCGCGCTCAAAATCAAGAATTAATAGTGACTTTGTCTGAGCCGGATGGGGCTTTATTGGCAAAATCAACGACAGAGGCATCTAGTAATCCCGCGAGTGAAAAAAATACGATACTCGATATTGATTTTCGGCGCGGTGCTGGTGAAACGGGGCGTGTCATCATTGATCTCGCCAAAGCGCAATCTGCAGTTGATGTGCGCAGACAGGGTCAGACCGTGGTGATTGATTTCATGAAAACCAATTTGCCTGATGTGCTACGACGTAAGCTGGATGTCAAAGATTTCGGTACGCCGATACAAATTGTCAGTGCCAGCGCACAGTCTGACATGGTGCGTATGGTCATAGAGCCGACAGGGCAATGGGAGCATCTGGCTTGGCAGACCGATAAGCGCTTAGTGGTTGAGGTACGTCCAATCAAAGCCGAGCAAAATAAATTATCTAATGCAGGACGTGGTTACCGTGGTGATAAGTTGTCGCTGAATTTTCAAAACATTGAAGTCAGAGCTTTATTACAAGTCATTGCTGACTTTACCGGTTTTAATGTGGTGGCTAGCGATAGTGTGAGTGGCCAGCTGACCTTACGTTTAAAAGATGTGCCCTGGGATCAGGCTTTAGATATTGTGATGCAAGCCAGGGGCTTAGATATGCGTAAGAACGGCAACGTTCTTTGGATAGCACCGAAGGACGAGTTGTTAACTAAAGAGCGTCTTGAGCTTGAACAGCGCGCACAAATTTCTGAGTTAGAACCCTTGGTGACCGAGACCTTTCAACTCAACTATCAAAAAGCAGATGCGTTTCGTCAGGTGTTTGGACTCGATGGTCAGGTAGGACGTGGCAGCATTTTGTCGCGGCGTGGTAGCGCCTCCTCTGAGCCACGAACCAATAAATTATTTATTACTGATACGCCGAGCCGTTTAGATGAAGTACGAAAATTGATATTACTAACCGATATTCCTACGCGTCAGGTGATGATAGAGGCGCGTATCGTTGAGGCAGATGATAGGTTCAGTAAAAATCTGGGCGTGAAGTTAGGATTTACCGACTTGAATGCCGGTCGCTCAGGAACGCCCGGAGTTAACTTACCCGGTTCATCCCGACTGGCTGTTACGGGAAATTTTTTGGGTGTGGGTGAACAGACAGGGCAGGTAGCCGCCACTGCAGGAAGCTACGTTCCTAATTCCCAGTTTGTCAGTATGCCGGCCTCATCTATCAATGGCGTTACTCCCGGAAGTTTGGCAGTCAGCTTATTCTCTGCGGGCGCGAATCGATTTTTGAATCTAGAGCTTTCTGCATTAGAAGCCGAAGGTAAGGGAAAAATTATCTCTAGTCCGCGCGTTGTTACAGCCGATCAGCAAGCGGCCATTATCGAGCAAGGTGAGGAGATACCGTATCAGCAAGCCACGAGTAGTGGAGCAACCTCGATACAGTTTAAGAAAGCCAACCTTAAATTAGAAGTAACGCCCCAGATAACTCCTGATGGAAACATCATTCTCACAGTCGATGTGGCCAAAGATTCGCGTGGTGTGGCGGTGGGTTCAAGCTTTGCGATTAATACTAAGCACGTTAAAACCAATGTTCAGGTTGAAAATGGAGGTACCGTTGTTTTGGGTGGTATTTTTACTCAAACCGAGATCGATGGTGTGAACAAGGTCCCATTTTTTGGAGATCTCCCTGTGCTGGGTTATCTTTTTCGAAGCACCTCCAAAACGCGGGATCGTACTGAATTGCTTATATTTATTACTCCCCGCGTAGTCTCAGACTCTCTCGCCGAGAAATAATCATCCCCATAAGGAAATTCCTGGCACAGGCCCGGCGTAGCGAATGCAGTAAACTGTGGTTTTTCTTGCGGAAATCGGCGACGAAGAGCGCTCGCTGCGGGCAAGCATGTTGAATTCAACTACTAATATTTTTCTTGTCGGTCTTATGGGTTCAGGTAAAACGACCATAGGCCGTGCGTTGGCAAAGCGCTTGAATAAGCGTTTTGTGGATGCCGATCATGAAATTGAGTCGCGTACAGGAGCGACCATACCGTGGATCTTTGAGATTGAGGGTGAAGCGAGTTTTCGTCAGCGTGAAGCCGATGTCATTCGCGACCTCACAGCACAAGATGGCATAGTCTTAGCAACGGGTGGTGGAGCTGTGCTGAATGAGCAAAGCCGCAAGCTGCTTAAAGAACGTGGCACCGTTATTTATCTTCGCGCCTCGGTCAACAGTATTCTGCAACGAACTAGTCATGATCGTAATCGTCCGCTATTGCAGACCGATGATCCTAAAGCGCGTATCGAAGAGCTGTCGCAGCAACGTGCGCCGCTATATCAAGAAGTGGCTCATATTATTATCGAGACCGGCCGTCCTAACGTGCAATCAGTCGTCCAGACTATCCTGGACCAGCTGCCTAATGTATCCGAGACCCTGCCTGCTGAAAATCAGCCTGAGTCGACTAACGAAAGTTCGCTAGATCACCCATGAAGTCACCTATAGAAATATTTGCCAAGCTGACCGTCGATTTAGGTGAGCGCAGTTATCCCATAGTGATTGGTAAGCATTTGCTCGAGCAAACCGAGTTTGCAGATTACATACCAGGCTCGCGGGTAGTGATCGTTACTAATACCATCGTGGCCCCGCTTTATTTAGAGCGGCTATCAAGCATGTTGACCGCAGCAGGTAAGCATTGCTTATCCATCGTATTGCCGGATGGTGAAGAAGAAAAAAATATCGATAACCTAATGCAGGTGTTCGATGTCCTGCTAGAGAACAAATGTGATCGTAAAATCACTTTGTTGGCACTGGGCGGTGGTGTGATCGGTGATCTGACCGGATTTGCTGCGGCAACCTATATGCGTGGTGTACCGTTTGTGCAGATTCCTACGACCTTACTGGCACAAGTTGATTCGTCGGTGGGTGGTAAAACAGCGATCAATCATCCTTTGGGTAAAAACATGATTGGGGCGTTCTATCAGCCGCAGTCTGTGATTGCGGATACAGCTACGCTGATGAGCTTACCCACACGTGAGCTATCGGCCGGCTTGGCCGAAGTGATCAAGCACGGTGCAATTATTGACGCTGAATTTTTTCGCTGGCAAGAAAATAATATGGCCAAACTGATGGCGCGTGATGATCAAGCCTTAGCCTATGCGATACAGCGATCATGTGAAATTAAGTCCGAGGTCGTACGTCAGGACGAGCGAGAAACAGGGCTACGGGCTATTTTGAATTTTGGCCATACCTTCGGGCACGCCATTGAAGCTGGTTTAGGTTATGGCGAGTGGCTACATGGTGAGGCCGTCGGTTGCGGTATGGTCATGGCAGCGGATTTGTCAGTGCGCATGGGCTATATGGATGCAGCTGATCGTGATCGTTTGGTCGCCTTGATTAATGCGGCAGGTTTACCGACCGTTGCACCTGATCTTGGTAAAGACAGATGGTTAGATCTGATGGAAGTCGATAAGAAAAACGAAGGTGGCAAGATTAAATTTATTCTTCTTAAGCCTTTAGGCAAGGCGATGGTGACTTCGGCACCAGCAGAACATCTTGACGCCACGCTGTCTGCTTGCGTGCAAACTGCCCGATGATGCCCGAGTTCGAAGCGCATCTGGCGCCTTATGCTGCTCTGGCCTCTACCTCACCAGGGCGTCAATTCGCAGAACTAACGCCGCCTACGCGCAGTGAATTTCAGCGTGATCGTGATCGTATTATTCATTCCACAGCATTCAGGCGTTTGGAATACAAGACTCAGGTTTTTGTTAATCACGAAGGTGATTTATTCAGAACTCGTCTGACGCACAGTATTGAAGTCGCGCAGATTGCACGATCACTCACACGTAATTTGCGTTTGAACGAAGATTTGGTTGAGGCGATTTCTTTAGCGCATGATCTTGGACACACACCCTTTGGCCATGCTGGCCAAGATGCATTGAATGCATGCATGAAAGATTACGGTGGATTTGAACATAATCTTCAAAGCCTTAGAGTTGTTGATTCTCTTGAGCAGCGCTACGGTGCTTTCGATGGTTTAAATTTGATGTTCGAAACGCGTGAAGGTGTACTCAAACACTGTTCGCTAACGAATGCGCAGCAATTAGGCGATGTTGGTCGTCGATTCATAGAGCGTAAGCAGCCGACGCTGGAAGCTCAGTTGGCTAATCTGGCTGACGAAATAGCTTACAACAATCACGATATCGATGACGGTTTACGTTCAGGTTTGTTAACAACCGATCAGCTAAATGAAGTGACGTTGTATGCGCGCTATCGTCATGAAGCTGAAAGCCAATTTCCAGGCATCAGCGGACGTCGCGCAATTAATGAAACTGTTCGACGCATGATTAATGCATTGGTGGATGATCTTATTCAGCAATCACGCGCGAATATTCGTCACGCTGAAATCAAAACGATCGACGATGTTAGAAATGCGCCGCCACTGATCGCGTTTTCAGAAAGTATGAAAAAAGAAGCGCAAGAGCTCAAGCGTTTTTTACGGACTAATTTGTATCATCATTATCAAGTCAACCGTATGACTAGCAAAGCGCGCCGTATCGTTACGGATTTATTTGATATTTTTATCTCTGGCCCAGAATTACTTCCTCTGGATTATCAGATTGCGGGTGATGATAGAACGGCGCAGGCTAGAAAAGTTGCTGACTACATTGCAGGTATGACAGATCGCTACGCAATGCGTGAATACCGTCGACTATTTGCTGTTGACGAGATTTGATGGTTAGTTTGCGACGGCATCTATTTCAGAGATACCGTTGGCGATTGTTAGGCTAATTGTTTCAAAGGGTGTGCGTAATCCGGCCAGGCTGATTCAAAAAAGCCGGCTATCATTTCAGACGTTACCTCTTGCAGACTCGCTGGGTTCCACTTGGGTGAGTGATCTTTGTCGATAGCTAGTGCGCGAACTCCTTCGATCACCTCACCATGTTCAAAGCACCGTCTCACCATCGTTCTTTCCATACGTAGGCAATCAGCAATATCGAGCGTCGCTGCGCGGTGCAGTTGTGAAAGTGTGACGCACATCATCAATGGCGATTTTTTCTTCATGCTCGTTAGTGCTTTGGTCGCAAATTCACTTGCGTCGGTTGCTAGTGAGGCCATGATGGCCGGCACAGAATCCAGAGCGAAATGCTGTTCGATTATTGCGCGTGATTTTGCCAGACGTGATTGTGATGGATCTGCTTGCGCCGCAAAGGGTGCAGCAAAGCTGCGTACCGCTTCGCGCAGATCCCCGCGTGCTTCTGCCACCATGGCGTGTAATGCAGGCAGTTCTGATGAGGGCACAAACACATCGGCCAAATCTGCATACAGGGCATCTGCCGCTGCAATAACATCACCAGTAACACCCAGATAGGTTCCAGTGTGTCCAGTCGCACGCGATAGAAAATGCCCGCCACCGACATCGGGGAACAAGCCAATACCGACTTCCGGCATGGCCATTTTTGTTCGTTCAGTCACGATGCGCATACGCGCTTGCGGGCCGGCCTGTGCGATACCCATACCGCCGCCCATAACGACGCCATCTAATAATGCAACGTAGGGTTTAGGGTAGTGGTGTATTAAGTAGTTAAGTGCATATTCCTCGGTAAAAAAATCCTCAATGAGTGCTGCACCATTCATTGAGTTGGCGTTACCTTTTTCGTGGAAAAAACGAATATCACCGCCAGCACAATACGCTTTTTCGCCGCTACCGTGAACGAAGACTGCAGAGATTTCAGCATCATTACGCCAATCCATCAAAACCTTAGTCATGGCCCTGACCATCTCGAGTGATAAAGAATTCAGCGCAGTTGGTCGGTTCAGGGTGATAACGCCAGTGCGGCCGCTGATGTGGGTACGAATAAGATCGGTCATAGGCTGTAAATGTGTTGGGTGCGATAGAAAGCAAGCCCAGCTAGTGCAGGAGTTTAAAAAACAGAAGTTTAGCGTTATTCGTAGTGATGCGATTGAAAAGCGAAAAAGTCGTGATAACTTAATTCAGAGCGGCCAAGGAAGGCTGTTCGAAAATATTATTCGTACCAGAAAAGAGAAAGGGCGCCGCAGCGCCCTTTGTGTTCCTGATTTCCGTGATCAGGCAATTTCCTCGGTTGGACCCTCGTATCGACGGATTCCTTCATGTTGATGATCTTGTATCCGTCCTTTGTGTTTCAGTACCTGTCGATCCAGTTTATCCATCAGTAGATCAATCGCGGCATACATATCTTGCGCTTCACTTTCAACGTGAAAATCTTTGCCGCGTGTGTGTAGATTAATTTCTGCGCGCTGGCGTTTTTCTTTTTCTGTGAGAGAGTCGACGGCGAGGGTGACTGAAATATCAATCACGTTGTCGAAATGGCGTTTGATTCGTTCCAGTTTATTTTGTACATACTCCCTCATAGGGGGAGTTATTTCCAAATGATGCCCACTGATTTTCAGATTCATACACAGCACTCCTTCGCATTGCGTCGCTGGAGGTTCTGGCTCGACCGCCGGCGGCAGGCCGGTAGGAACGCAGCAACGGTGAAAAAACTGGAAAAACTACAAAGACTTACGCAGATTAACAGGCGGTATTTTTAAGGCCTCGCGGTATTTTGCAACGGTACGCCGCGCGACCACCATGCCCTGTTCACTTAGCATGTCTGTGATCTTGCTGTCTGAGAATGGATTTTTGGGGTCTTCAGCTCCTATCAGTTGTTTGATCAAAGCGCGTATTGCAGTTGAAGATGCTTCACCGCCTGTTTCTGTGGCGACGTGGCTGCCAAAGAAAAATTTCAGTTCAAACATACCATGCGGTGTCAGCATGTATTTCTGCGTCGTTACGCGTGAAATAGTGCTTTCATGCAGTCCCAGTGTATCAGCAATTTCACGCAGCACAAGGGGCTTCATAGCAACTTCGCCGTGAGTGAAAAAATTCCGTTGACGATCTACTATCGCTTGCGAGACACGCAAAATAGTATCGAATCGTTGCCGCATATTTTTGATAAGCCATTTGGCTTCTTGCAGCTGCGATGTGAGCGAGCCTTCACCTTTGCTTTGCTTAAGGATACTGGCGTACATGGCATTCACTCTCAGCTTAGGCATCACCTCGCGGTTGAGGCTGACTTGCCACTCCCCTTTTGCGCGTTTGACAATAACGTCGGGTACGACGTAGTCGGATGCATCACCGGCATAGGCGGCACCGGGGTGGGGATTGCAACAGCGGATTACGGCTTGCGCTTCGCGTAAATCTTCGTCGTCGCAATCGAGTATTTTTTTCAGCTTATTAAACTCGCGTTGAGCAAAGAGTTCCAGATGGTTTTCAACCAACGTCAGTGCCATACGTCGCGTAACAAAAGCGACTTTCTCCATGCGACGGATTTGGATCGCCAGACATTCCGATGCATTTCTGGCGCCTATCCCTGCCGGGTCAAAGCTTTGTAAAAGTTTGAGGGCCACCATCAGCTCGTCAAACTCAATATCCAATTCTTCGGGAAGGCGAGCGTGAATATCTTCTAGAGGTTCTTCGAGATAGCCGTTGTCATCTAAGGCTTCAATCAATAACTCGACTAGTGCACGATCTCGACGATTATTAACCGTGACAGAAAGCTGCTCGAGTAAGTGTTCGCGCAAGGTGCATTCATGCGCTTCTAGCTGAGGACGGCCGTTATCATCTTCAGGTGCTTTGGATGAGCGCGAGACATCATCAAAACTCCAGTCAGCATCATTGCCCGTGTTGCCTTCGTCGCCACCCTCGCCGGCTGGGGTGCCCTCAGCATTCGCTTCGACGGGTGCGCTGGATTCGCCTGAGCCCTCGCCAACAGAATCAGTGGGTGCCGAGAGTGGTGCCTGGCTGATAGCGCCGTCGCTCAGCAATCGTATGGAATGATCTAACGGGTCATCCAAACGTTCGAGCAGCGGATTATCAGTCAGCATTTGCTCGAGTTCCTGATGCAGCTCGAGTGTAGACAATTGCAACAGGCGTATCGATTGCTGCAGCTGAGGAGTCAGTGCAAGGTGTTGTGATACACGGAGTTGTAATGTCTGTTTCATTGTCCTCGATTACATCCTGAAGTTTTCGCCGAGATAAACACGGCGAACGGATTCATTACCAATGATTTCTTCTGGACTGCCCGAGGCCAGCACGGCCCCTTGGTTAATGATGTAAGCGCGATCGCAAATACCTAGCGTTTCACGCACGCTGTGATCGGTAATGAGGACACCGATACCGCGCTCTTTAAGAAAGCGAACAATGCGCTGAATTTCTATCACTGCAATCGGATCGACGCCCGCAAAAGGTTCATCTAACAAAATGAAGCGTGGACTAGTTGCTAAAGCACGAGCGATTTCTACACGCCGCCGCTCACCGCCGGATAGCGATAACGCTTGATTACCTCGCAGCTTTTCAATTTGCAGGTCTGCCATTAGGGTATCGAGGCGCTGCTCGATTTCATCGCGAGGTAATGGCTTACCTTGTTTTTTTTGTAGTTCCAGAACGGCGCGAATATTGTCTTCTACAGAGAGCTTGCGAAATACCGACGCTTCTTGTGGAAGATAAGACAAACCCAGTTCTGCGCGACGATGAATGGGTAAGCCTGAAATACTCTGGTCATCCAGTGTGATCTCTCCACCTTCTGATGGAACTAGACCGACGATCATATAAAACGAGGTTGTTTTACCAGCTCCGTTTGGGCCGAGCAATCCCACCACTTCGCCACTGGCGACATCCAGAGACACGTCATGCACTACCTGACGTGCGCCATAGCTTTTCTGGAGGCTGCGTACTCGCAGCATGCTGGGCAAACTACTTTTCATCGTTACCTTTATCCGAGCCGCGTGGCTGAATGACAGCTTTTACTCGACCACTCCCAGGTTTACTTTCACCCGAAACAGAATTGCTGACTGAGTAGAACTCAGCACGGCTGTCGTACGAAATAAATTCACCTTCAACTTCGTCAGTAATTTTTGAGCCATCCAGCATCTTTACGCGAGCTTGTTTGAATAGCTTGGCAATTTCAGTTTTGGTGTCGTACTCAATACGATCGGATGCATTACCTTCAATCCATAAATCTTTGCCGCCATCACGCTTTTGTCGAAACCGAGTCGTGCCGCCAGGTGGTGCGTATAAAGTCGCAAACTGATGTCCTGCTTGATCTTGGCGTACCAGAAGCTTATCTGCATGCATGACTAAACTGCCACGAGTTAGCACGACATTACCGATAAAGGTATTAGTTTGTTTGGATTCGTCATAGAACATCTGATTCGCTTCGACATTCGTCGGCTTGTTCAGATCTGCCTTTTCAGCATGTGCTGCACTCAGCATGGCGAGACAAAAAAATAATGAGCTCGTTTTAACTAAAATCGCGATGGAATTTTTCATAAATAGCGCATCCCTTATTAATGCGATGGTTCGTAATGTCCGCTGACTTGGCTTTGTAAGTGGAGCTGGTGTTTGCCGTTGTCCGCAATCATGCCAGTTCCTTCCATGCGGGAGGTGCCCAACTGAATCACCACTTTTTTGTCAGTTTTTACAATGTCTTGATTGGGTAAGGCCAGCATGTAATCTGAATCGACTCGTAAAGAATCTGTGCCGCGGGTCTGTGGTCGCTCAAGAATGACGTCATCGTAAAAATGTAATTCTTTTTGGTCTGCAGTGATTTTTGCAGTCCGTGAGCGTAGTGTCATTGGGTCGCGCAAACTCGAATAGCTACGTACAGATGGTTGTTCGATAGAGCTGCTGTCATCCACTGGGTAGTGGATTAATTTTTTACCACTGATAACGTATTGCGCCTTACCGCTGACAGACATGCGTGTGTAGGTAAAATCTTCAATAAAGTAATCGGGTTCAGTGCGAACGGTAGGTTCGCGCGTATCGTCAGCGGAACGACGTGCAATTTCTAATGCCCAAAAGCTAAGTGCTGCTAGCAAAGATCCGGCAACTAGCAGCAGTAGTGCCGGATAACGTCGGCGCAAATCTCCGCTCATGACAGATAAGGCGCGAGCGCCGAGTTGTAATTGCCTTGTGCGTGCAAAATAAAATCACACACTTCGCGCACAGCTCCTTTGCCGCCATGGGCCTGAGCTACATAATGCGCACGACTCCTAACTTCTGTATGTCCATTCGGTACGCTGATAGCAAATCCTACGCGTGTCATTACTGGTAGATCAATCACGTCATCGCCCATGAAACCGCATTCTTCCGGTGTGAGTTTTAGGTCGGTGATAATTTTTTCAAATGCTGAGCGTTTATCTTCGATTCCTTGCAGCAGAATACTGATCCCAAGATCGGTAGCGCGGCGTGCAACGATAGTAGATTGTCGAGCGCTGATGATCGCAGTGCGTACACCAGATTTTTGCAGTAGCTTGATGCCATGTCCATCGAGAGCGTTGAAGGTTTTAATCAACTCTCCTTCGGGGCCATAGCGCAAACCGCCATCGGTCAGTACGCCATCAACATCAAAGATCATCAGTTTGAGTCGCTTTGCCCGATCGGTAGACGTTAAATCTGAAATCATCGTCAGATCACCTTGGCGCGGGTGAGATCATGAATATGCAGGGCGCCGACGAGTTTTCCATTCGGCTCACACACCAGTACTTGATTGATGCGGTGTTGCTCCATCAGCTCGACGGCATCGACCGCGAGCTGTTCGGGGCCTAATACACGTGGTTTTGTGTGCATCACATCGCGAATCAGCGTTTTTGAAAAATCTCTACCTTGCTCGATGAGTCGACGTAGATCGCCATCGGTAAATATGCCAAGTACATGGAAATCATCGTTCACGATCGCCGTCATGGCCATGCCCTTGCGTGTGACTTCAAGTAGTGCTTCGGGCAGCATCACATCGGGTTTAACCGCGGGAATCAAGTGGTCGGTACGCATGACGTCGCGCACATGCGTGAGTAATTTGCGTCCTAGCGAGCCGCCGGGGTGTGAGCGCGCAAAATCTTCTTCGCGAAATCCGCGTGCATCGAGCATCGCCACCGCTAAGGCATCGCCGAGTGCAAGCGTTACGGTGGTACTTGCTGTGGGTGCCAAATTAAGTGGGCAGGCTTCTTTTTCTACGGCGATGTTTAGGTGTACATCAGCTAGTCGGGCGAGGGATGAATCTGGATTGCCCGTCATGGAAATAAGTTTTGCACCCAGACGTTTGATAACGGGGGTGATAGCGAGTAATTCGTCCGACTCACCTGAATAAGAAATCGCGATCATTGCATCGGCTTTGGTAACCATGCCCAGATCTCCATGCGCTGCTTCGCCTGGATGGACGAACATGGCAGGCGTGCCAGTGGAGGCTAAGGTGGCAGCAATTTTTCTAGCGATGTGGCCCGACTTTCCCATTCCGGAAACAACGACGCGGCCACTACAGCTGAGCAGTAAAGCAGTCGCGCGCGCAAAGTCGTGATGGGTATCAGCTGAGAGACGCGCCTTCAATGCCAGTATGGCGTCGGCCTCAATTTGAAGTGTGTCGCGTGCCAACTCCAGCGCGCGACTAGCAACGCTGTTGTCAAATTGCTGCGAGAACCTTTTTTCATGGGTTACACTCATGCGTAGAGTATAGCCCAAGATTTAAAGCAAAAAACCTGCCAGTGGTAAAAGATCCTGCCACACAGAGTAATTCTCGACGTCAGCTAGTTGCGAAGCCCTTTAACTATTAAATTGGCCCATGAATTCACCGCTGGAACTGACGCTCATCTTGCTGGTCGCCGCTGTTTTGGGCGTGGTGGCATTCCGAATGATGAATCTGCCGCCTATGCTGGGCTATCTCACGGTCGGCATTCTGATTGGCCCGCATGCGCTGGCGCTCGCTGCTAATAGTAATGCCACCCATATGCTGGCGGAGTTCGGCATCGTTTTTCTGATGTTTTCCATTGGGCTTGAATTCTCGCTGCCCAAACTGAAGTCAATGCGGCGAAACGTTTTTGGCCTAGGGATGGCGCAGGTCGTTTTGACGATCGTTGTGACGGTTTTATGCTCAAGCTTGATGGCCAAGCTGCTGCCATCAGTAATGGGAATTAGCTGGGGCGCTTCTTTTGCGCTAGGTGCTGCACTATCTATGTCGTCCACCGCCATCGTACTGAAGCTGCTAACCGAAAAGCTAGAGCTGGAAAGTGAGCATGGTCGCCGAATAACCAGCATCTTGCTGTTTCAGGATTTGGCCGTAGTACCTCTCATCATCGTGCTGCCTTCGCTGGCTCATCCCGGCCCTGATCTAGTTGAAGATCTCGTCATCGCGGGTATCAAAGCCTGTTTCGTATTGTTCCTACTGCTGTTTCTTGGCCAAATTTTATTGCGGCGATGGTTTCAAGTAGTCGTTCAGCGTCGTTCGCACGAACTATTCATGCTCAATCTGTTGCTAGTTACATTGGGCGCGGCGTGGATCACTGAAACGGCGGGCTTGTCGCTTGCGTTGGGTGCATTTGTCGCTGGTATGTTGATTTCTGAAACTGAGTTTCGGATTCAAGTTGAAGAAGATATCAAGCCGTTTCGTGATGTGCTGCTCGGTCTTTTTTTCATCAGCGTTGGCATGTTGCTTGACTTGAGGCTGGTGGTTGATCATTTCTTGTTAGTGCTTCTTTTGTTAGTCATACCCTTGTTTCTTAAGTTTGGTTTAATCGCGCTGCTCGCTAGGGTATTCGGCGCCAAACCCGGCGTAGCATTACGTACAGGTTTGGGTCTGGCGCAAGGCGGAGAGTTTGGTTTTGTTTTGTTAAATCAGGCGGGTGGACTAGGCTTGGTCGATCCTGCGTTAGTGCAGTTGATTTTGGCTGCCATGGTGCTGTCTATGTTGGCTACACCATTTATTTTTGCCAATTTTGATCGTATTGCGATGAAACTCTCATCCAATGAATGGATGGAGCAATCCTTGAATCTCACGCGCATTGCCAGTCGAGCGATGAAAGAAGAAGGGCAAGTGATCATTGCTGGTTTTGGTCGCAGTGGTCAAAGTCTCGCGAAATTACTCGAGGAAGAAAACATTCCGTATCACGCACTTGATCTTGATCCTGAGCGAGTCATCGAAGCACAAAATGCCGGTGCTGAAGTGTCTTATGGTGATGCTACTCGTCGTGAAAGTTTGATCGCTGCAGGTATACATCGCGCCGCTGCATTAGTTATTACATATGCCGATACACAAGCTGCTTTAAAGACCCTGCATTTTGCGAATGAACTTGCACCCAACCTTCCCGCCATTGTGCGTAGTGTGGGTGATGATGATCTGGATGTGCTTAGAGCCGGCGGCGCTGATGAAGTGGTGCCTGAAGCGATAGAAGGTAGCTTGATGCTCGCATCGCATGCGTTACTACTTAAAGGTGTGCCGTTACGACGTGTTATTCAGCGGGTCCAAGCAGCTCGTAGCGAACGATACGCTTCCTTACGCGGCTACTTTCATGGATTAGGAGATGTGGCTGACGACGACGAGCATCTGCAAGTACGACTTCATTCTGTGCCCTTGCACGATAAGGCTTCAGCGATTGGTTTAACACTGTCGGCATTAAATATCGAAGCGCTGGGGGCGGAGATTACCGCTGTTCGACGCGGCAAAAGTCGCATCCCATTTGCTCCGGATACAGTTCTTGAGGCAGGCGACGTAGTGGTCTTACGTGGTGCTGCCGCAGCATTAGAGCGCTCAGAAAAACGTTTGCTGCAAAAATAAATGCACTGCTTGAATGACTTCAAGACAGTGCAGAGTGAGGTTCAGTGCGTCTGCTTAAGCGCGCTTTTTCTCTTTTTTGGTCACTAGTAATGGCGCAAGATATTTACCGGTCACGCTAGCGGGATTTTTAGCCACTTGCTCGGGTGTTCCTGAGGCGATGATTTGACCGCCGCCCGCGCCACCTTCCGGACCCAGATCGACAATCCAATCGGCTGTTTTGATGACATCCAGATTGTGCTCAATGGTCACTAAGGTGTTACCTTGATCGCGCAAGCGATGTATGACTTTCAATAACAGAGCAATGTCGTGAAAATGTAAACCAGTGGTGGGCTCATCAAGAATGTAGAGCGTGCGACCGGTATCGCGTTTGGATAATTCCAGAGATAGCTTAACGCGCTGTGCTTCGCCACCCGAAAGCGTTGTAGCACTCTGACCCAAACGTATGTAGCCCAGACCAACATCAAGCAAGGTTTGTAGTTTGCGAGCAATCAGTGGAACCGGCTTGAAAAATACATGGGCATCCTCAACGGTCATGCCCAATACTTCGGAAATATTTTTACCCTTGTACTGAATTTCTAAGGTCTCGCGGTTATACCGTTTGCCGTGACAAACGTCGCAAGGTACATACACATCGGGTAGAAAATGCATTTCAACTTTGATGACACCATCACCTTGACAGGCTTCGCAGCGACCACCTTTGACGTTGAACGAGAAGCGACCAGCCGAGTAGCCACGTTCTTTGGCTTGAGGAACGGTCGAAAATAATTCACGGATAGGGGTGAAAAGGCCCGTGTAAGTCGCCGGATTCGAGCGAGGTGTTCGACCAATAGGCGCCTGATCAACTGAAATGACTTTATCAAAATGCTCTAAGCCCGTGACGCTTTCGTGCGGCGCAGGTTCTGCTTGTGAGCCATACAAATGGCGCGCCAGCACATGATGCAGCGTATCGTTAATCAGCGTTGATTTGCCTGAGCCCGATACGCCGGTTACGCACGTCAGCAAACCAACAGGTATTTCAAGATTCACAGACTTAAGGTTGTTACCTTCGGCGCCGTTGATTACCAGCAGTTTTTTACTGTCGGCAATCGTGCGCTGCTGAGGGACTTCAATAGCGAGATTGCCATTTAGGTATTGAGCTGTGAGTGATTTTTTATTTTTAAGTATGTCACTAATACCGCCCTGAGCAACGACCTCGCCACCATGCACGCCAGCACCCATGCCCATGTCGACAATGTAATCAGCGCTACGAATAGCATCTTCATCATGTTCAACGACGAGTACGGTGTTACCAATATCGCGTAAGTGTTTGAGAGTAGTGATGAGGCGATCATTGTCGCGCTGGTGCAAACCGATGGAGGGTTCATCAAGAACGTACATCACGCCGGTCAAACCAGAACCAATTTGTGACGCCAGTCGTATACGTTGAGCTTCTCCACCAGATAAGGTGTCAGCACTGCGGTGCAGTGATAAATAATCTAGTCCGACATTGTTAAGAAATTTAAGGCGCGAGATAATTTCTTTGATGATTCTGTCGGCGATTTCTTTTTTTGCGCCGCGCAATTTCAATTTCTCAAAAAAATCTAATGTATCGCGCAGTGGCATTTCGGCCACCTGAAATATGGCACGTTGCTGCGAGCCTTCGCCCACTTTGACAAAGCGCGCTTCAACTCGTAAGCGTGCACCATGACATTCCGGACATTCTTTTTCATTGATGAATTTCGCCAATTCTTCTTTGACCGCCATCGAATCAGTTTCGTGATAGCGGCGTTGCAGATTGGGGACGACGCCTTCAAAAGTGTGTTCTTTGATGACGGTGCGGCCGCGCTCGTTAACATAAGCGAAGGGAATTTTTTCTTTGCCGGAGCCAAATAGAACAGCTTGTTGCGCTTTTTCCGGCAACTGTTCGAAGGGCAGATCAAGATCAAATTCATAATGCTTGGCTAATGATGACAGCATTTGAAAATAAAACTGATTGCGTCTATCCCATCCCTTGACTGCACCTGAAGCGAGTGAAAGATTGGGAAACGCGACGATGCGTTTTGGATCAAAAAATTCTATATGTCCCAGTCCATCACATTCTGGGCACGCACCCATCGGGTTATTGAATGAAAATAGTCGCGGCTCGAGTTCTTGTAGTGAATAGCCGCAAACGGGGCACGCAAACTTATTCGAAAAAATATGCTCATGACCTGTGTCCATCTCCAGTGCGATGGCGCGTCCTTCAGCTATACGTAAAGCTGTTTCAAAACTCTCTGCTAGACGTTGTTTGATATCGCTGCGAACTTTTACGCGATCAATGACGACATCAATCGTGTGCTTTTCTGTTTTTTTGAGTTTAGGCAGATCATCAACTTCATAGATTTTCGCCGCTAAGGTGCCGCTTTGTATACGAAAGCGAACGAAGCCTTGCGCTTGCATCGCTTGAAATAAATCGCTGTGCTCACCTTTGCGGTTAGCCACCACGGGGGCCATAATCATCAGCTTGGTGTCTTCCGGCATAGCCATGGCCGTATCTACCATTTGCGAAACCGATTGCGCAGCGAGCGGATTTTCTGGATGGTCCGGACAATAGGGTGTGCCTACGCGCGCAAATAACAAGCGCAGGTAATCATGAATTTCGGTGACTGTGCCCACTGTAGAGCGTGGGTTATGCGAAGTCGCTTTTTGTTCTATCGAAATGGCAGGCGATAAACCTTCGATCATGTCGACGTCGGGTTTTTCCATTAGCTGAAGAAATTGACGTGCGTATGCCGACAACGATTCTACGTAGCGACGCTGGCCTTCGGCATACAGCGTGTCGAACGCGAGTGACGATTTTCCCGAGCCGGATAAACCGGTGATAACGATGAGTTTGTTACGTGGCAGATCAAGACTGATGTTTTTCAGGTTGTGAGTGCGTGCACCACGAATACGAATTTCTTCCATGCGGATGTCCAGATCGATTTACTCTCGCGTGAATGTCTTTTTGCCAAATTTTTTGACAAATGAATGCGAGTCAGCCTGCTACTATAACGGGTTTTCACGGTTCGCTTCTAGTTCCATGCCGCTTGCTATTTATGCTGGGTGTGGGGCGTTTATTTCATTTGCCAAGAGTGGCTGCGTGAATGTGTTCAGGTTTTGTGTAAGCGTTTCGATATTCGGCATTTCGACAATGTTTTCATTGTGCTGCGTGTGGCTGAATTCGCTTTTGACTGACTAATTGCGCTTAAGCTGCCGCGTTGTTTTAGTCGCGTGCCTTATAATGCGTCTCTCTACGAGGTTTGCATGATGTGTATTAAGCATCAGACAAGCACTCACTGATTATCTGTTTCCCCCTCTCGCTGAAATCAACGCAATCACAGGAGAAAGCTATGGCGTCGGTCAATAAAGTCATCATCGTTGGCAATTTAGGTCGTGATCCTGAGACGCGCTATATGCCTAGTGGCGATGCAATGACAAACATTGCTGTAGCAACCACGGATAAGTGGAAAGACAAAGCCTCAGGCGAGCAGAAAGAAGCGACCGAATGGCATCGCATAGCGTTTTTTGGCAAATTGGCTGAAATCGCTGGGCAGTACTTGAAAAAAGGCTCTCAGGTCTACGTCGAGGGCAAACTGCGTACGCGTAAGTGGACCGACAAAGACGGTATCGAAAAATATTCCACAGAAATTATTGCAGATACCATGCAAATGCTAGGTAGTCGTCAAGGTATGGGTGGTGGCAGTGCATCAATGGATGATGGGGGTTATGGTTCGGCCCCGGCGAAGGCTGCATCAGCCGGCGCGCGCGCTCCCGCCAAGCAGGCACCGAGCATGAGCGATATGGATGACGTTCTTCCTTTCTAAACTTTTGCGCGCTAGGATCTGCAGACGTTGTCCATAGTGCTAACTAGTATCAGTTGAAATTTTATGGCCCGCCTGCCCAGACTGGTAGTGCCCAACCATCTTCACCACATCGTCGCCCGCGGCAATAACGATCAATCCATCGTTTTAGACGACGCTGACTGCCAATACTTTCTTTCCTCTCTGCGCGATTCTGCGCAGAGATCGGGCGTCGCTATTCATGCCTATGTGTTGATGGCTAGTCGTGTTCAATTGATGGCGACTCCTACCGATGCTGAAGGTCTGGGAAAGCTCATGCAGGCCATAGGGCGCCATTACGTTCCGTATTTCAATGCGCGTCACGGTCGTAGCGGTAATTTGTGGGAAGGCCGCTTCCGCGCTACCGTGATGGAGGCCGATACTTACTTTTTGGCGTGTGCCCAGCTTATTGAGCAACAGCCAGTGGCTGCAGGAGTAGTTTCCGACCCTCTGTCCTATGCTTGGTCTAGTTATGCGCATCATTCTGGGGCGCGGCGGGAAGTGTGGCTTGCTGATCATCCTGCCTATTGGGCGCTGGGAAATACGCCTTTTGAACGCGAGGCTGCCTACCAACAGCTGGCTAAAGCGTCAGGCTCATCTGAGCTAATGGCCGAAATTGAGGCTGCAACTCGCAAGGCATGGCCTTTGGGTTCGGAAGAATTTCGCCGGCGGCTGGGTAAATTAACTGATCGTCGATTAGAGCCGGCGCGGCGCGGTCGCCCTCGTAAACAGCCGATTGCTGAGAATTCCTAGTCAGCGTTCGCATTTTACGGGATGGGTAATGTTTTCAAGCAGGGCCAAGGCTAGCCAAAATCCACAAGCGATGACTGTGCTGGCATCAATTCAGGCCAAAACCCTCACCAAATTTAATCTGACCCTATTTTATTTTCCCCGCGCTGGTGCGCCTAAAAAATAACTATCCGACCCTAATTTTTCTCGTTGCCCTGTTTATTGCATTGCACTATCCTTTCACGCTCTTTATTAATGCCGTGGAGTCCCGCGATGAAAGCCCAAGGTTTATACGATCCGACTAACGAACACGACGCCTGCGGTGTCGGATTCATCGCTCATATCAAAGGTCAGAAAAGTCACTCGATAGTTGAGCAAGGCTTGAAAATTCTGCACAACCTCGATCATCGCGGTGCAGTGGGCGCGGATCCTTTGATGGGTGATGGCGCGGGCATATTGATTCAAGTGCCCGATCAGTTTTACCGCGAAGAAATGGCGAAGCAGGGTGTGGCCCTGCCTCCTCCCGGTGAGTACGGTGTGGGTATGGTGTTTCTTCCCAAAGAAAATGCATCGCGCATAGCTTGCGAGCAAGAAATCGAAAGAGCGGTTCACGCTGAAGCGCAAGTGGTATTGGGGTGGCGCGATGTGCCCGTCAATCGCGAGATGCCGATGTCGCCTACCGTGCGCGACAAAGAGCCAGTGATTCGCCAAATTTTTATTGGTCGCGGTCAAGACATCATGGTGACTGATGCACTAGAGCGAAAACTCTATGTCATTCGTAAATCTTCAGGTCACGCCATCCAAGCATTAAATCTTCTGCATGGTAAAGAATTTTTTGTGCCATCGATGTCTGCTCGAACCGTGGTTTACAAAGGTTTATTACTGGCCGATCAGGTCGGCGTCTACTACAAAGATTTGCAAGATCCGCGTTGCGTGTCCGCGCTGGCTTTGGTGCATCAACGCTTCTCGACGAACACCTTCCCTGAGTGGCCGCTTGCCCACCCGTATCGTCTGCTTGCACACAACGGTGAGATCAACACTGTTAAAGGCAACTTCAACTGGATGCGTGCGCGTGAAGGCGTGATGAAATCCGCTGTGTTGAACGAAGATTTACAAAAGTTATTTCCATTGATTTATGAAGGTCAATCGGACACAGCCTGTTTTGATAATGCGCTTGAATTATTGGTGATGGCAGGTTATCCGATAGCTCAAGCCATGATGATGATGATTCCAGAAGCCTGGGAAAACCACACTTTGATGGATGAAAATCGTCGTGCATTTTACGAATACCATGCAGCGATGATGGAGCCATGGGATGGCCCCGCTGCTATGGCGTTTACTGACGGTCGTCATATTGGTGGAACGCTAGACCGTAATGGTTTGCGTCCTGCTCGTTACATAGTCACGGATGATGATCTGGTAGTCATGGCGTCTGAATCAGGTGTCTTGCCGATACCAGAATCAAAGATCATCAACAAATGGCGTCTCCAACCAGGCAAAATGTTTTTGATCGATCTGGATGCTGGACGCATTATTGACGACAAAGAACTTAAAGACACCTTCGCCAATGCTAAGCCTTACAAGCAATGGATTGATTCCGTTCGTATTAAGTTAGACGATCTGAAAGTCGAGGCTGAGTCGCGTAAAGAAACAGCGACGCTGCTCGACCGTCAACAAGCATTTGGTTACACGCAAGAAGACATTAAATTTTTGATGTCGCCGATGGCGGTGAACGCAGAAGAGGCCACGGGTTCAATGGGAAATGATTCTCCATTGGCCGTCATGTCCAATAAAAACAAGCCGCTCTTTAATTACTTTAAGCAGCTGTTTGCGCAGGTGACGAATCCCCCTATCGATCCGATACGCGAAGCGATGGTGATGTCGCTAGTTTCGTTCATTGGCCCTAAGCCTAATCTGCTCGATACCAACAACATTAATCCACCGATGCGACTGGAAGTGTCGCAGCCGATTCTTGATTACAAAGACATTACTCGTCTGCGTGCCATCAGCAAATTCACAGGCGGTAAATTCCGTTCATCTGAACTAGACATTTGCTATCCAGCTGCATGGGGTAAAGAGGGTGTTGAAGCGCGACTCGCATCATTGTGCGCGCAAGCGGTCGACGCAGTTAAGTCGGGCCACAATATTTTGATTATCTCCGACCGTCATGTCGACAAAAACAATGTCGCCATTCCAGCCTTGTTAGCGACTTCAGCGATTCATCAGCACTTGGTGAGCAAAGGATTGCGTACCTCGGCAGGCTTGGTAGTTGAGACGGGTTCTGCACGCGAAACGCATCATTTTGCTTTGCTCGCTGGTTATGGTGCTGAAGCGATCCACCCTTACCTGGCGATGGATACGCTGACCGACATGGCGAAAGGATTGCCTGGCGATCTAGCCCCGGAAAAAGCAATCTATAACTTCCAAAAAGCGGTGGGTAAAGGATTACTCAAAGTATTTTCTAAGATGGGCATATCGACGTACATGTCCTACTGTGGTGCGCAAATTTTTGAAGCGATTGGCTTAAACAAAAGCTTGGTCGACAAGTATTTCAAAGGCACAGCATCGAATGTAGAAGGTATAGGCGTCTTTGAAGTGGCAGAAGAGGCTTTGCGTTTACATCAACAGGCTTTCGGTAGTGATCCAATACTTCAAAATGCCCTCGATGCCGGTGGTGAATATGCATTCCGCGTGCGTGGTGAAGATCATATGTGGACGCCCGATGCGATCGCTAAATTACAGCACTCGACGCGCTCAAATAATTTCAATACCTATAAAGAATACGCGCAGATCATTAATGATCAATCTAAGCGTCACATGACGTTGCGTGGATTGTTTGAATTTAAGATCGACCCTTCAAAAGCGATTCCTCTGGATGAAGTGGAATCAGCCAAAGAAATCGTCAAACGATTTGCAACGGGTGCGATGTCCCTCGGTTCAATTTCCACCGAAGCTCACGCCACGCTGGCTATTGCGATGAATCGCATCGGTGGCAAGTCGAATACCGGTGAAGGTGGTGAGGACGAAAACCGTTATCGCAATGAGTTGCGTGGCATTCCGATTAAGAAGGGCGATACGCTGGCTTCCATTATTGGAGAAGAACGCGTTGAAGTGGATCTTCCATTATTAGATGGCGATTCATTGCGTTCCAAAATTAAACAAGTCGCCTCGGGTCGTTTCGGTGTGACAGCAGAATACTTAACCTCGGCTGAACAGATTCAAATCAAAATGGCCCAAGGTGCTAAGCCAGGTGAAGGTGGTCAGCTGCCAGGTCATAAAGTGTCTGATTACATCGCCAAGCTGCGCTTTTCAGTGCCTGGAGTGGGTTTGATTTCGCCACCGCCGCATCATGATATTTATTCGATTGAAGATTTAGCGCAGCTAATTCATGACTTGAAAAACGTGAATCCTGCCGCTGATATCTCTGTCAAGTTAGTTTCTGAAGTAGGCGTTGGCACAGTAGCCGCGGGTGTTGCAAAAGCTAAGGCGGATCACGTGGTGATTGCCGGTCATGATGGCGGCACCGGTGCGTCGCCACTATCATCGATTAAGCATGCGGGTACGCCATGGGAGTTGGGTTTGGCTGAGACACAGCAAACGCTGGTGTTGAACCAACTGCGCAGTCGTATTCGCGTGCAAACGGATGGTCAGATCAAGACCGGTCGCGATGTTGTTATTGGTGGCTTACTAGGTGCTGATGAGTTTGGTTTTGCAACGGCGCCGCTTGTTGTTGAAGGTTGCATCATGATGCGTAAGTGTCACCTCAACACGTGCCCAGTCGGGGTGGCCACGCAAGACCCTGTGCTGCGTGCGAAGTTCCAAGGTAAACCAGAGCATGTCGTGAACTACTTCTTCTTTGTAGCAGAAGAGGCTCGTCAAATCATGGCTCAGCTAGGTATCCGCAAATTTGAAGATTTGATCGGTCGTGCTGATCTTCTCGATAAATCGCGTGCAGTGAATCACTGGAAGGCCAAGGGTCTGGACTTCAGCAAGATCTTTTACTTGCCATATGTCTCCGCAGATCAGCCGCGTCATCACGTGTTGACGCAAGATCATGGCTTGGGCAAGGCGTTGGATCACAAATTAATTGAACAGGCTAAGCCAGCGATTGAACGTGGTGAAAAAGTGTCCTTTATTTCGCCAGTCAAGAATTTGAATCGTACGGTTGGTGCGATGCTTTCAGGTGTGGTCGCCAAGAAGTATGGTCATGAAGGTTTGCCTGACGACACAATTCATATTCAGCTGCAAGGTACGGCGGGTCAATCGTGCGGCGCGTTTCTCGCGCACGGTGTGACATTAGATTTAGTCGGTGAAGGTAATGACTATGTCGGCAAAGGACTCTCAGGTGGACGGATCATTGTGCGCCCGAATACAGAGTTTCGCGGCAGAGCAGTCGACAACATCATTATTGGTAACACCGTGTTGTATGGCGCGATCGCTGGCGAAGCCTTCTTTAATGGCGTCGCAGGTGAACGTTTTGCGGTGCGTAACTCAGGTGCCGTTACGGTGGTTGAGGGTACAGGCGATCATGGTTGTGAATACATGACGGGTGGCACCGTGGTTGTGCTTGGTGAAACCGGCCGAAACTTTGCAGCAGGTATGTCTGGCGGATTGGCGTATGTGTTTGATGAAGACGGCAGCTTCGCGCAGAAATGTAACCTTGCTATGGTAGCGCTTGATTCTGTGCTCTCAGCAGCTGAACAAGAATCAACCGTTAATCCCTCGAGTTGGCACAGCTTAAGTCGGAATGGTGAGAGATTGACGGATGAAGTCATTCTCAAGGGATTGATTGAGCGCCATTTCAAACATACAGGCAGCACGCGCGCACGCAACTTGCTGGATGATTGGAATAATGCGCGGGCTAAATTCGTCAAAGTTTTCCCTACTGAGTACAAGCGTGCTTTGGGTGAGATGTTTGCGGCGAAGACTGGCAAAGTTAAGGAAAAAGTGACGACCTGAGAGTGACGTTAGAAAACGCTCAATCTCAGTCACATTCGTAGAAAAGAAAAGAGAATAAACATGGGTAAAGTTACTGGCTTCATGGAATATCAGCGCCTTCAAGAGGCGAGCGAAGCGCCGCAGGCACGTACCAAGCATTACAAAGAATTTATGATGCATCTGTCCGACGCCGATGCCAAAATTCAGGGCGCGCGTTGTATGGATTGCGGTATTCCGTTTTGTAATAACGGATGTCCTGTCAATAACATCATCCCAGACTGGAATGATTTGGTTTTCAACGGCCACTATCTTGAGGCTTTGGAAAATTTACATTCGACGAATAATTTTCCGGAATTCACGGGTCGCATCTGTCCCGCTCCATGTGAGTCTGCTTGTACTCTAGGTATCAATGATGATCCGGTAGGTATTAAATCGATCGAGCATTTCATTATCGATAAAGGCTGGGAAAATGGTTGGGTCGTGCCACAACCTCCGAGCAGTAAGACAGGTAAAAAAATAGCGATCATAGGTTCTGGCCCGGCGGGTATGGCTGCGGCTCAACAACTGGCGCGCGTTGGACATGACGTAACCGTGTTTGAGAAAAACGATCGTGTTGGAGGCCTGCTGCGCTATGGCATTCCAGATTTCAAGATGGAAAAATCGCACATCGATCGCCGTGTGCAGCAAATGCAGGCGGAAGGTGTGAAGTTTCGGACGGGCGTATTTGTCGGTAAAGATTTTCCGAAAGAGATACTGAGCTTATCGAAAGAAACCATTTCACCTGAGCAGCTGAATAAAGAGTTTGATGCCGTGATCGTAGCCGGTGGCGCTGAGTGGCCGCGTGACTTGCCAGTGCCTGGTCGTGAATTAGGTGGCGTGCATTATGCGATGGAATTTTTGCCGCAACAAAATCGCGTCAATGCGGGTGACAAGCTCAAGGATCAATTGTTGGCTACTGGTAAGCACGTGGTAGTTATTGGTGGTGGCGATACGGGTTCTGACTGCGTAGGTACATCGAACCGTCATGGCGCTGCCTCAGTGACTCAATTTGAACTTTTACCGCAGCCGCCGGAAGTTGAAAATAAGCCATTGGTATGGCCTTACTGGCCGACCAAGATGCGCACATCATCTTCGCACGAAGAAGGTTGCGAACGCGATTGGGCGGTTGCTACTAAACGCCTTGAGGGCAAGAACGGCAAGGTTGAGAAACTGATCGCTGCGCGTGTTGAGTGGAAAGATGGAAAGATGGTTGAGATTGCCGGTTCCGAATTCGAACTTAAAGCAGATCTGGTGTTGCTGGCTATGGGTTTTGTTTCGCCGGTTAATTCTGTGTTGGAAGCGTTTGGGGTGGATAAAGATGCGCGTGGTAATGCCAAGGCGACGACGGATGGTGAGGGCTGTTACCAGACATCGGTACCGAAAGTGTTTGCTGCAGGCGACATGCGTCGCGGCCAGTCACTGGTAGTATGGGCTATACGCGAAGGTCGGCAATGTGCGCGCGCAGTCGATGAATTCTTAATGGGTTCTTCGGTATTGCCTCGTTAAACAGGCGCAGTATTGATTCAATAAAAATGCCCGCATGGTTGGCGGGCGTTTTTATTTTTACCGGTGATTTATCGTGATCCTTTCGTGGTTATGCTCTGATCGGTAGGTCTCGTGAATTACAATTACTCTTTTAATCGATAACGAATCTAACTCCTTGTGCCCAATCTTGTAGACATTCGTGACTTGCACTTCGGCTATAACGAGAGGCCTATTCTCTCTGGGTTGAATATGCAGTTTCCCAAAGGCGGCGTGATCGCTGTTATGGGTGGCTCGGGATCGGGCAAGACGACGGTCCTGAGATTAATCGGTGGTCAGATACGCGCGCAATCAGGGAGTCTGGCCGTTGATGGTCAAGAGGTTAGTGGTTTGAACGTCTCTGACTTATATGCAATGCGCCGACGGATGGGCATGTTGTTTCAGCATGGGGCGCTCTTCACTGATCTGACCGTTTTCGATAACGTCGCGTTTCCTCTCAGAGAAAATACTCGTTTGCCCGAGAGCATGGTTCACGATTTAGTCTTGATGAAGTTACAGGCAGTTGGTTTATCGAACGCCGCCGCATTGAAGCCTGCTGAAATTTCCGGAGGAATGGCACGCCGCGTTGCTTTGGCGCGCGCGATTGCGCTGGATCCTCAATTGATTATGTATGACGAACCTTTTGCCGGTCTTGATCCAATTTCTATGGGCGTGACTGCGAATTTAATTCGTAAATTGAATGATGCGCTGGGTTCGACATCGATTGTGGTGTCACATGATGTGCATGAATCATTCAGCATTGCAGATTATGTGTATTTTCTTTCACAGGGAAAAATTGTCGCACACGGAACGCCAACACAGATGCGCGAATCCCACGATCCCTATGTAAAGCAGTTTGTGAACGCCGAACCGGATGGTCCTGTACCTTTCCACTATCCTGGAAAAACTATCGCTGAGCAGCTGGGTATGAAAGCGCGCTGATGAATTTAATTCTTGATCTGCTGGCTCAGTTAGGCGCAACTGTTCGAACGAGACTTGAAGGTCTGGGAGCCGCATCACGAACTTTTCTCGCCTTAATAGTGGCTTCGCCAAGTGTATTTCGTAGGCCGAGATTGGTGACAGACCAAGTCCATTTTATAGGTAATTATTCGCTAGTCATCATTGCGGTATCTGGTTTATTTGTTGGTTTCGTCTTGGGGCTGCAGGGCTATTACACACTCAATAAATATGGTTCAGAGCAAGCGCTGGGTTTGTTGGTAGCGTTGTCGTTGATACGTGAGCTAGGCCCGGTAGTTACGGCATTGCTGTTTGCAGGACGTGCTGGCACATCGTTAACCGCAGAAATTGGTTTGATGAAAGCGGGCGAACAACTAGCGGCGATGGAAATGATGGCCGTTGATCCGATGAAACGAGTGCTGGCTCCACGGTTTTGGGCTGGGGTCATTTCTATGCCCGTGCTGGCAGCTATTTTCAGCGCGGTCGGTGTGTTGGGCGGTTATATTGTTGGTGTTCAGTTGATCGGTGTTGATGAAGGTGCATTCTGGTCGCAGATGCAAGCCGGCGTCGATGTCTGGGCCGATGTGTTGAATGGTGTCATTAAAAGTTTTGTGTTCGGTGTGGCGGTTACGTTTATCGCGCTCTACGAAGGTTTTTGCGCAGCACCGACGCCTGAAGGTGTCGCACGAGCCACTACGCGCACCGTCGTGATTGGTTCATTGATGGTGTTGTGGCTGGACTTTCTGCTCACCGCACTCATGTTTAGCTGAGGAAGACATGCAACGAAAATCTTTGGATGTGTGGGTTGGACTATTCGTGCTACTAGGCGCGATAGCCATCATGTTCCTGGCCCTGAAGGCAGGCAATATGAGCTCAATGAGTTTTGGCCCCAGCTACGCGTTGGCTGCGCGTTTTGACAACATTGGTGGTTTAAAGCCTCGCGCTCCAGTTAAGAGTGCTGGTGTGGTGGTCGGTCGGGTAGAACGTATTACATTCGACGATAAAACATTTCAGGCACAGGTCACGATGCGTATACAGTCGGAATTTCAGTTCCCGCGCGATAGCTCAGCTAAAATCCTGACGTCGGGCTTGCTGGGTGAGCAGTACATAGGTTTAGAGCCTGGCGGCGATGCAAAGAATTTTGCTGAGGGCGAACGAATTAAGAGTACACAGTCGGCGATCGTTCTTGAGAATTTGATTAGCCAGTTTTTATTTAGTAAGGCAGCCGAAGGAAGCGGCGGGGAGAAAAAATGACAGGCCCACAACGATTGATACGATGGAGCGCCATCGTGATGGCGGCGTTTCTGCTGACCGCCTGCGCGACCACCGTACCGGGTGCGGGCAGCGATCCACGCGATCCTTATGAGAACTATAACCGGTCGATGTTCACTTTCAACAAGTCCGTCGACGATAACGTGCTCAAGCCTGTCGCTACGGGATATGTGAAAGTGGTTCCCGAAGTAGTTCGGGAAGCGATAGGAAATTTCTTTGCCAACATAGGTGATGTGTGGACCGCTGCAAATAATTATTTGCAGGGTAAGCCTAAAGATGGCACCACCGATTTGGTGCGGGTTATTTTTAATTCGACCATTGGTATCGCTGGCTTAATTGACGTGGCCACCCCCATGGGATTGCCTAAGCATGAAGAAGATTTCGGTCAGACCCTCGCGGTATGGGGTGCAAAGTCCGGCCCTTATTTTGTTTTGCCCTTGTTAGGCCCCAGCACTGTGCGCGATGCCTTAGCCAAACCGGTCGATTTATATGCTGACCCATTAACAGCTTCAAGTGATGTCCCCGTTCGTGCCAAAAATTCAGGGCGAGCACTTCGGATTGTGGATGATCGTGCGTCAGTGCTGGACACCACAAATATTATGGAAGGTGCGGCGCTCGATCCCTACCAGTTCTATCGGGATGCGTATCTCCAGCGCAGAGAGAGCCGTGTGCGTGATGGTAAAGACTAATCTGTTGCTGCTGCAGCACGGTTTGTCACTTTGCTTTTGTTGAGGCGGCTCGGCCTTCTGTATCATCAGGTCCTTAGGCCGCATAAATCAGCGGCCTAGTCCATTCACAGACGCGGGCTTTTTATGTTTACTTCACGAATTTTTTGTACCGTCTTATTTTCGGCTTTTCTATTTTCAGCCGGAGAAGTCAGTGCGCAACAAGAAGCCCCCGACGTTCTTATCAAGCGGGTGAGCCAGGAAATTCTGGACCTAGCTAAGACCGATAAGCAGATTCAGGCTGGCAACCAGCAGCGCATCATCGAAGTTGTTCAGACCAAGGTCATCCCGCATGTAAATTTTCAGCGCATGACAGCCTTGGCATCCGGTCGGTTCTGGCGTGATGCGACTCCTGAGCAGCAAGCTGCTCTGACGGCTGAGTTTCGTACTTTGTTGATTTACACCTATTCAGGTGCTATCGCGCAGGTACGCAATCAAGTCTTGGAATTTAAGCCCATGCGAGCAGCGGCGGATGATACCGAGGTCGAGGTGCGATCCATGGTGTTACAGCCTCGCGGAGAGCCGATACAGCTGAACTATCGCCTTGAAAAAACGGCAGCAGGCTGGAAAATTTATGACGTTAATATTCTTGGTGCCTGGCTGGTCGAAACCTATAAAGGGACCTTTTCAGCTGAAATTGGCAAGAGTGGGATCGATGGCCTGATCAAGGCGCTGGCCGAACGCAACAAGCGGCTAGCAGCTACCCCCACCAAACAAACTAAGAGCTAATATGAGTTTTGCCCCAACCTCCATCACCATGACGGATGCCGCCGATGTGCTGCGCGAGGGCATGGAGGCCATAGTGCAGGGCGCGACTACGATTGATCTTTCCGGTCTGACCCATTTTGATTCCTCAGCCGTTTCGGCGCTCTTGGCTTGGCAGCGTGCTGCGAACGAAAAAAGTGTAAGTCTGAAGCTCGTAGGTTTGCCCCCAGGTTTGCTCAGTTTGGCCGAGTTATACAGCGTGGATACACTGCTCTAAGGCTTTGTTCTAGCGCTTTCTTCAAATAAGCCCGGCGGGCATGTTCGCTGGGGCAAGTGTCAGGCCTCAAATCCCCTATAATCAAGGACTTTGCGCGCGCTTGGGCGCGCGAGCAGCATTGGCCTTGTTTCTCCCTTCATGACCGCCATTCACATAGATAACGTTAAAAAGCGCTACGGCTCCTTGCAAGCCTTGGGTGGTGTTTCGCTAAAAATTGGTGCGGGCGAATTTTTCGGTCTGTTAGGCCCGAATGGCGCGGGTAAAACCACCTTAATTTCCATCATTGCGGGGTTAGCGCGCGCCGATGAAGGTACTGTCGCGATTCAAGGTCACGATGTTGTGACGGATTACCGAAGCGCGCGCCAGTGCTTGGGCGTGGTGCCTCAAGAGTTGGTGTTTGATCCCTTCTTTACCGTTCGCGAAACATTGCGCATGCAGTCGGGTTATTTTGGCATTCGCAATAATGATGCTTGGATTGACGAGGTCATGCATCATCTGGACCTCACTGCTAAGGCAGATAGCAATATGCGCTCGCTATCCGGTGGTATGAAGCGGCGTGTGTTGGTCGCTCAGGCGCTGGTACACAAGCCACCGGTCATCATGTTGGACGAGCCCACCGCGGGCGTTGATGTGGAATTGCGTCAGACCTTGTGGAATTTCATTGGGAGGTTGAATCGCGAAGGTCACACCGTGGTACTGACCACTCATTACCTTGAAGAGGCACAAGCTCTGTGCAGTCGGATAGCAATGCTTAAAGCGGGTCGAGTGGTAGCGCTAGATTCGACCGCGGCATTGATTGGACGTATTTCTGGTTCTCAATTGGTCGTCAAACTTTCGGGTGGCAAGCTACCTTCTTCATTACATGCACTGGTGTCTCATCCTGACGAATTGCTGGCTGGTGATAAGTACACTTTGCGAGTTAACCATCACGATGAAGTTGAAGGAATACTCGCAACGATTAGAGATTCGGGTGCGACTTTAGAGGATCTACAACTGCATCAGGCAGATTTAGAAGATGTGTTCATGCAGGTCATGGGTGGTGATAAATGACCGGATTTCAGACCTTATTTCGTAAAGAATTGCTGCGCTTTTGGAAGGTGGCGACTCAAACGCTGACCGCACCTATCGTCACAGCGATGTTGTACTTACTCATCTTTGGTCATGTGCTGGAAGAGCATGTGCAGGTTTTCCCTGGCGTGTCGTACACCGCGTTTCTGGTGCCGGGATTGGTGATGATGAGTGTGCTGCAAAATGCCTTCGCAAATTCGTCATCATCATTAATTCAATCAAAGATTACCGGCAATCTGGTGTTTGTTTTGCTTGCACCACTCTCTCATTGGGAAATGTTTGGTGCGTATGTTTTAGCAGCGATGGTTCGCGGTCTGGCAGTCGGGGCAGGTGTATTTTTTATCACCGTTTGGTTTGCCAAGCTCTCATTCGTTGCACCGCTTTGGATACTTTTGTTTGCGCTGATTGGTGCGGCTATCTTAGGCACGATGGGTTTGTTAGCTGGAATATGGGCAGAGAAATTTGATCAGCTCGCTGCATTTCAAAATTTCTTGATTGTGCCGGCGACCTTTTTAGCGGGTGTTTTTTATTCAGTGCACTCGCTGCCACCGTTTTGGCTAGCTGTTTCGCATGCCAATCCATTTTTTTATATGATTGATGGCTTTCGCTACGGTTTCTTTGGCCACTCCGATGTGCCGCCAGCGACTAGCTTACTGATCGTGTCGGTATTTTTTGCAGTATTGGCGGGGATTGCAGTGCGGCTGCTCAAGCGCGGTTATAAATTACGGCATTGATCTGTATTTACCGCTGCAAAATTTATTTTTCGGATTTTTACAAAGGTACACCGTGTTGCCTACACCTGAACGAATTAAAGACTACATCGCTAACGGACTCGAGTGCACGCATTTAGAAGTCGACGGTGATGGTCAGCATTTCACTGCACTCATCGTATCGCCCGCATTTGCTGGTAAGCGATTAATTCAACGCCATCAATTGGTGTATGCAGCGTTGGGTGATCGTATGCGCGAAGAGATCCATGCGCTGTCTATGAAAACTCTCACACCGGAAGAGCATCAGTCGTAATGGACAAACTTGTTATTACCGGCGGTAAGCGTCTCTCGGGGGAGATTACCGTTTCTGGTGCAAAGAATGCCGCACTGCCTATCTTGTGCGCGGGTTTGCTCACAGCGGATACGCTGGCTTTATCGAATGTGCCCAAGCTTCAAGACGTAGCCACTATGCAGAAACTGCTAGTGCAAATGGGACTATCAGTACAAGCAAAAGAGGGCGTGACGGAGTTGTGTGGTCGCGATATCAATCGTCTCGAGGCGCCGTATGAGATGGTGAAGACGATGCGCGCATCGATTCTTGTACTGGGCCCGTTGCTGGCACGTTTTGGTGAAGCGAAGGTTTCATTGCCGGGCGGTTGTGCGATTGGTTCGCGTCCTGTCGATCAGCACATCAAAGGCTTGCAGGCGATGGGTGCCGAAATACGTATCGAAGCCGGTTACATTCATGCGCGCGCTAAAAAGCTCAAAGGTACGCGCATAGTTACTGACATGATTACCGTCACCGGCACCGAAAATTTGCTGATGGCTGCCACGCTTGCTGAAGGTGAGACGGTACTTGAAAACGCTGCGCGTGAACCTGAGGTCACTGATTTAGCTAATTTGTTGGTTGCTATGGGTGCGCGCATTGAAGGTATCGGTACTGATTGTTTGCGTGTGATGGGCGTTCCAGCGTTGCATGGTGCTTCACATGCCGTGATTGCGGACCGTATCGAAACGGGTACGTTTTTGTGTGCGGTTGCAGCGGCCGGTGGTGATGTAACACTCAGGCATACGCGCGCCGATTTGCTGGATGCGGTGGTTGATAAACTGCGCGAGGCGGGTGTCGTTATGACCAGTGGCGACGATTGGATTCGAGTTCAAATGTCGACTCGCCCCAAAGCTGTCAATTTCCGCACCACCGAATACCCCGGATTCCCCACCGATATGCAAGCTCAGGTCATGGCGCTTAATTGTGTGGCCGAGGGTACGAGTCGAGTGACAGAGACTATTTTCGAAAACCGTTACATGCATGTTCAGGAACTCAACCGCCTGGGCGCATTAATTGACATCGATGGACATACTGCCATCATCAACGGTGTACCGAGATTGGTTGGAGCGCCGGTAATGGCAACCGATTTGCGAGCTTCTGCTTCCTTGGTGATTGCCGGCCTCGCTGCTGAAGGGCAGACACTGGTAGACCGCATTTATCATCTGGATCGTGGTTACGATAGGATGGAAGCCAAACTATCAGCCGTTGGTGCAGACATACAGAGAATCAAATGACGGACCAGACCATCACACTTGCGCTATCCAAGGGCCGCATCTTTGAAGAGACCCTGCCTTTGCTTAAAGCAGCCGGCATTGAGGTGACTGAAGATCCGGAAAAATCTCGCAAATTAATTTTGCCCACTAGCGATCCGCAGATACGCGTGGTGATCGTTCGTGCTTCCGATGTGCCCACGTATGTGCAATACGGCGCCGCTGATTTCGGTGTTGCTGGCAAAGACGTGCTGCTCGAACATGGCGGCGAAGGCTTGTATCAGCCGATTGATTTAAACATCGCTAAATGCCGAATGTCAGTCGCAGTGCATGCAGGTTTTGATTATGCCAACGCGGTGCGTCAGGGTGCGCGCTTGCGAGTGGCGACTAAGTACGTTCAGGTCGCACGTGAACACTTCGCCGAAAAAGGTGTGCACGTTGATTTGATTAAGTTGTATGGTTCGATGGAGTTAGGTCCATTGGTGGGTTTATCCGATGCGATTGTTGATTTAGTGTCGACGGGCAGTACCTTGCGTGCGAATAACTTGGTTGAAGTTGAGCACATCATGGATATCTCAGCACGCTTAGTCGTCAACCGAGCCGCATTAAAACTTAAACGAGAAAAACTGCAGTCGATCATTGATGCGTTTGATCGTGCATCACGCAGCGAAAAATAATTTATGTCCGTCGTTATACGTCAACTTGATTCTACAGAGCGCGATTTTCACCAGAAGCTAATGGCTGTGCTGGCCTTTGAGGCTTCTGAAGATGAGGCGATTGATCGCGTCGCAGCCGATATCATTGCCCAAGTTCGTCAGCGGGGTGATGCTGCCTTACTTGATTACACCAATAAGTTTGATCGGCTTAATGCATCCAGCGTTCAGGTACTTGAAATCCCACGCGCTGAAAGACAAGCAGCATTAGCTGGATTGCCTGAAGCACGTCGTCATGCGTTGCAGCAGGCGGCCGATCGAGTGCGTGCCTATCATGAGCGGCAAAAAAAAGAATGCGGCTCGGATGGATTTCTTTTCACCGAAGCGGATGGCACGGTGTTGGGACAAAAAGTGACAGCGCTCGACAAGGTCGGTATCTATGTCCCCGGCGGTAAGGCCGCCTATCCATCATCAGTCTTGATGAATGCGATTCCGGCGAAAGTGGCTGGCGTGGGCGAAATCATCATGGTGGTGCCGACGCCCGATGGTGTAAAAAATTCTTTAGTGTTGGCTGCTGCGGAGATTGCCGGAGTTGATCGCGTGTTTACTATTGGTGGGGCGCAGGCAGTCGCTGCTCTTGCGTATGGCACAGCGACCATACCGCAGGTCGATAAAATTGTCGGGCCGGGTAACGCCTACGTGGCTGCTGCTAAGCGTCGCGTATTTGGTGTGGTGGGCATCGATATGATTGCCGGCCCATCTGAAATTCTAATTCTTGCTGATGGTAGTACCGATCCGGATTGGGTGGCGATGGATTTGTTTTCACAAGCTGAGCATGACGAGTTGGCGCAATCCATACTTGTGTGTCCGGACGCTGATTATTTAAAGCGCGTTCAAGCGAGTGTGAATAAGTTGCTGGCTGATATGCCTAGACGCGATGTGATTCGTGTGTCACTCACGGATCGAGGCGCTTTAGTCAAAGTGCGCGACATGAATGAAGCCTGTGACATCGCCAATACGATAGCAGCAGAGCATTTGGAAATTTCAGCTGAGCAGCCACAGCAATGGGCCGATAAGATTCGCCATGCAGGTGCTATGTTTTTGGGTAAATTTTCATCGGAGTCGCTCGGAGATTATTGCGCGGGTCCGAATCACGTGCTGCCAACGTCGCGCACTGCACGTTTTTCATCACCACTGGGCGTGTATGATTTTCAAAAGCGCTCATCGATTATTCATGTGAGCCAATCCGGTGCGCAGACCTTAGGCGTTATCGCAGCTGAACTCGCGTATGGCGAAGGATTGCCAGCGCACGCACGCTCTGCCGAACTACGGTTGAAATGAGTTTCACATGACAGTCAGCAAAAATATTATTCGCGCCGATGTGCGCGCACTCTCCGCTTATCACGTACCCGATGCCTCTGGTTTTGTAAAACTGGATGCCATGGAAAATCCCTACACGCTAACGCCTGAGCTTCAACAGGAGCTGGGTCGTCGACTGGGATCGGCAGCACTCAATCGTTATCCTGTACCGACCTATGCAAAATTAAAGGCAGCCATTTGCGCCAAGCAGGGCGTGCCTGCGGGTTGGGATGTGGTGCTAGGCAATGGCTCGGATGAATTAATTAGTATCGTTTCAGTAGCGTGTGCAAAACCGGGCGCGAAAGTGCTCGCGCCTGTACCTGGTTTTGTGATGTATGCGATGTCAGCGCAATTCGCTGGCCTTGAATTCATAGGCGTACCGCTGAAAAAAGATCTCACTCTCGATTTGCAAGCGATGCTTGCTGCGATACGTGAGCATCGTCCGGCGATTACGTATCTAGCGTATCCGAATAACCCGACGGGCAATCTTTTTGATACGCAAGCCATGTTGGAGATTATTCGCGAAGTGGGTGATACTGGATTGGTGATTGTTGACGAAGCGTATCAACCGTTTGCTGGCGATAGTTTTATGTCGAAATTGCCAGAGTTCGATAATTTAATTGTCATGCGTACCGTTTCAAAGCTGGGCTTGGCAGGTATACGGCTTGGCTACATGTCCGCTTCGCAGGCGTTGTTAAATGAATTCGATAAAGTGCGTCCGCCTTATAACGTGAATGTGCTGACCGAAGTCACGGCAGGTTTCATGTTGGAGCATACAGACGTGTTGGATGCGCAGGCATCAGCGATTCGCGCTGAGCGCGAGGTGATGCTATCAAGTTTGTCTGAGATGGAGGGAGTTGAGGCGTTTCCTTCAGCGGCCAATTTCATTCTTTTCCGCGTTACTAAAAATGGTTTGACGGGCACTCAGATATTCGAGCGCCTGCTAGCCCAAAAGGTGTTGGTAAAAAATGTCGGTAAAATGCATTCTTTACTCGAGAACTGCTTACGGGTGACCGTGAGCACGCCCGCCGAGAACGCTGTCTTTTTGGCGGCCCTTAAATCTAGTCTGAATTCCTGACATTATTCTAGCCATGGCACGTACAGCAGAAGTGGTTCGCGATACCAACGAAACCCAGATTCGGGTGGCCATTAATATCGATGGCACCGGTCAGCAGAAACTCAATACGGGTGTGCCTTTTCTTGATCACATGCTCGATCAAATTGCGCGCCATGGGTTGATCGATCTCGATATCAGTGCCAAAGGTGACTTACATATTGATGCTCACCACACGGTGGAAGATGTGGGTATCACTCTCGGTCAAGCTTTTGCGAAGGCTATGGGTGACAAAAAAGGTATTCGTCGCTACGGGCATGCTTATGTGCCGTTAGACGAAGCTTTGTCGCGTGTGGTGATTGATTTTTCGGGTCGTCCAGGTTTGGAATTTCACGTTCCATTCAAGCGCTCTATGATTGGCAGCTTTGATGTTGATCTCACGCATGAATTTTTTCAGGGCTTCGTTAACCATGCGCTGATGACGCTGCATATTGATAATTTGCGTGGTGAAAACGCTCATCACCAGTGTGAAACTGTATTCAAGGCGTTTGGTCGTGCATTGCGCATGGCCGCTGAGCTTGATTCGCGTGCTGCTGGAACTATTCCCTCGACCAAGGGCAGCCTCTAAACACGTTGTTCAACGGGCCTACTGAACCGCGCAAGCGTTAAGCGATTTCATGAATAAGATTGTGGTGGTTGATTACGGCATGGGCAATCTGCGATCGGTAGCGCAGGCCCTAATGCATGTCGCGCCAGAGGCTGAGGTGACTGTCTCTGCTGAGGCGGACGCGATTCGCGCTGCAGATCGCATCGTCTTGCCCGGGCAGGGAGCGATGCCGGATTGTATGCAATCATTACGAGATTCTGGTCTGCTTGAAGCTTTAATGGAGGCAGTGCGCAATAAGCCCCTTTTTGGCGTGTGCGTCGGTGAACAGATGCTGTTCGATTCCAGCGAGGAAGGCGATGCCCGTTGTCTGGGTCTGTTGCCCGGTAAAGTGGTGAAGTTCCAGCTGGACGGCCAGATCCAACCGGATGGCTCCAGATTCAAAGTGCCGCAGATGGGCTGGAATCAAGTTCGGCAACGTAAACCCCATCCGATTTGGGATGGAGTTGCCGATGGTAGTTATTTTTATTTCGTTCACAGTTATTATGCGGTTCCCGACCAAATGGACCATGCGCTAGGCGAAACTGTTTATGGTTTGCCATTTTGCTGTGCCGCGGGAAGGGATAATATTTTTGCTACCCAGTTTCACCCCGAAAAAAGTGCGTCTGCTGGTTTGCAGCTTTATAAAAATTTTGTACATTGGAATCCATGAGCCGCGGCGACTAACGCTGATCTCACTAACCCAACCATCCTCTCAGTGATCTCACAGTAGCCATGCTGCTCATACCCGCAATCGATCTCAAGGACGGCCAGTGCGTTCGCCTCAAACAAGGCGATATGGACCAGGTCACCGTATTCTCTGAAAACCCAGCCGACATGGCGCGCCACTGGTTACAGCAGGGTGCCCGACGCCTGCATCTGGTGGATTTAAATGGAGCGTTTGCGGGTAAGCCCAAAAACGAGCCGGCCATCAAAGCCATTATTGCCGCCGTGCGTGAGTATGCTGATGAGTACGGAATAGACGAAATTCCCGTACAACTGGGCGGTGGCATACGCGATTTAGACACCATCGAACGCTATCTTGATGGTGGTCTTTCCTACATCATCATTGGCACCGCGGCGGTGAAAAACCCTGGATTTCTTCACGATGCCTGTAGCGCCTTTCCGGGCCAAATCATCGTCGGGCTGGATGCGAAAGATGGAAAAGTGGCGACTGATGGCTGGAGTAAATTATCCGGCCACGAAGTCATCGATCTAGCGAAAAAATTTGAAGACTATGGTTGTGAGGCGATTGTCTACACCGACATTGGCCGCGACGGCATGATGAAGGGCGTAAATATTGAGGCCACCGTCAAACTGGCGCAGAGCATGACCATTCCCGTGATTGCTTCGGGTGGTGTGCACGACATCAAGGATGTCGAAGCGCTTTGTGCAGTTCAGGATGAAGGTATTGAGGGCGTGATCTGTGGTCGTTCGATTTACGAAGGAACGCTTGATCTGCAAAAGGCGCAAGACCGTGCTGATCTTCTCACCGGCGAGATCGACGAAGAAGACTAAGATGACACTCGCCAAACGTATCATCCCCTGCCTGGACGTCACTGCCGGGCGGGTGGTTAAGGGTGTGAATTTCGTTGAACTGCGCGATGCGGGTGACCCGGTAGAGATCGCGCGTCGCTACGATGAGCAGGGCGCCGATGAAATCACCTTTTTGGATATCACCGCGTCATCTGACGACCGAGATTTAATACTCCACATCATCGAGGCAGTAGCCTCTCAAGTATTTATTCCGCTCACCGTTGGTGGTGGTGTACGCGTCGTCGATGACGTGCGACGATTACTGAATGCAGGCGCAGACAAAGTCAGCATCAATACTTCGGCGGTCACAAATCCCCAGTTGGTACAGGACGCCGCGAAAAAATATGGCTCGCAATGTATCGTCGTGGCGATTGATGCCAAGCGCAGTCATGCCGGCCACTGGGAAGTATTTACCCACGGCGGACGTAATGCGACGGGACTCGATGTTGTTGAATGGGCGCGCAAAATGCAGGCCTTAGGCGCGGGCGAAATTCTTTTAACCAGCATGGATCGTGACGGTACCCGATCAGGATTTGATCTTGCGCTGACGAGTGCGGTGTCGGATGCGGTATCAATACCAGTGATCGCTTCAGGCGGTGTCGGTGGTTTGCAAGATCTGGCCGATGGCATTGTCAAGGGCCATGCCGATGCGGTACTTGCCGCTAGTATTTTTCACTATCAGCATCACAGTGTTGGAGAGGCTAAACAATTCATGGCCGCGCAAGGTATTCCGATGAGGTTGGTATGATTGCAAGTGCTAAATGGCTAAACCGAATCAAGTGGGATGAAAATGGTTTGGTGCCAGTGATTGCTCAGGAAATAGGTTCGAATGATGTGTTGATGTTTGCGTGGATGAATCGCGACGCGCTAGCTCGCACAGTCGAGCTTGGACAGGCTGTTTACTGGAGCCGCTCGCGCAAAAAGTTGTGGCACAAAGGCGAAGAATCAGGTCACTTTCAACAGGTGCATGAGATGCGCCTGGATTGCGATGAGGACGTGTTGCTGTTAAAAGTAACCCAGGTGGGTGATCTGGCCTGCCATACAGGAAGGCATTCCTGTTTTTTTCAGAAATTTGAAAATACTGCTGGGCAGATCGAATGGGTAGCGACAGACCCTGTTCTTAAAGCACCGGAAGACATTTACGACAAACAAAAATGAGCGATATTCTGCAACGTCTGTCAGAGGTGATCGAGTCACGCAAGCTTGAAGCGGGCGGCGATCCCGAGAAATCGTATGTCTCACGCCTGTTTCAAAAAGGCGATGACGCGATACTGAAAAAAATTGGCGAAGAGGCCACCGAGACGGTGATGGCGGCTAAGGATGTCCGAAATGGTAGCGAAGCCAGCAAGCTGGTTTATGAATGCGCTGACTTGTGGTTTCATTCCTTGATCATGCTGTCCCAATTCAATCTCACACCACAGCAAGTGCTCGATGAGTTAGCGAGACGCGAAGGTTTGTCCGGCATTGAGGAAATGGCCAACCGAAAACTTCAGCAGCGCGAAGCCGCTGAGCGCCAAAAATAAACTCGAACCGGATTTTTCTGAGCATTGAGCTAGTTGTTGGCTAGTCACCGATAAAAACAAAGATTAAAAGGAGCTAGAACGTGGATAGCTGCATTTTTTGCAAGATTGCCGCAGGTACTATTCCTGCAAAAATGGTCTACCAAGACGAGCAAGTCATTGCCTTTCACGATATCAACCCAGCGGCCCCAGTCCATTTTTTGATTGTGCCCAGAGAGCATCTGCCGACGCTAGCCGATGGCAGCGATAAGCATCAGGCATTGTTGGGTAAAATGATGTTGCTGGCACCAAAGTTGGCGCAGCAGTTAGGCGCTGGTTATGACGATGCAGCAAACGGCCCTTCTGGTGGCTTTAAGGCGCTCATCAATACTGGTCCTGATGGTGGTCAGGAGGTGTACCATCTGCATCTACATGTCATGGGCGGTCAGCGTCCGTGGAAGGGTCAGCATTGATTTGCTTGGTTTTGCAAAGTATTCCTAGGAGATAAGAATGGGTTCGTTCAGTATTTGGCACTGGGTCATCGTGCTAGTCATCGTGATGCTGGTATTTGGCACCAAGAAGCTCGGCAATATTGGGTCGGACCTGGGCAAGGCGGTCAAAGGTTTTAAGGATGGGGTTAAGGGCGGTGAAGAGGAAAAGCCAGCCGCTCCTGCTGCGCATGTGGCTGATAAATCGACTATCGACGTCGAAGCACGCGAAAAAACCAAGAGCTGAGATGCTTGCCTATGCAACGGTCGCGTCGACCGCGACCGTTTGATGTGCCATTCTTTGAGCTTCCATCCCCATGATTGACCTAGGCCTCACCAAAATTGCCCTGATCGGCGCGGTCGCTCTGGTGGTGATCGGTCCTGAGAGATTGCCTGCGGTTGCACGTATGGCCGGGACTCTGTTTGGACGTGCGCAGCGCTACATCAGCACGGTGAAAGCCGAAGTCAATCGCGAAATGCAAATGGAAGAGCTGCGCAAGATGCAGGACAACATTGTCAGCTCAGCCAATGATTTGAATAAGTCAGTCGCCGACGATATCGCGGAAGCAGAGCACGATTTCAGCAAAGCGATTGCCGAAGCTAATCAGGCCTTTGTTGGCGTCAATGAAGGTTTGCGAGTTCCGAGTGAAAGTGAAATCGCAGCTAAGCAGCGTGATTTCCGTAAAAAGAAATTGACTCAGAATTCTTCACTGCCGATGTGGTTCAAGCGTAAAACGGGACGTCGTACGCGCGTTATCTCAGCGGCTGCTCGCGTACTTCGTTATAGCCCTGGCCGCAGCAAACCTGCAAGGTTCTTTAGTTAAGGAAGCAATTATTGAATAAAAACGCGATGTTTCGTCCGTAATTGATCGAAGCTTCGCCCTCGATTCACTTGGCCCTGCGTCGCACAGCTGTGCTGGCTCGCCATAAAATTCACAATAAATTAGCATCTCCCTAATGTCTGACGATAATTTCTCGGGTCTCAAAGATAACTTCATATCCCATCTGGTTGAATTGAGGACCCGATTGGTGCGCGCCTCCGCCGTAGTTTTGGCGGTGTTCATCGTTTTGTTTGCGATATGGCCAGGTGCTGCCGCTATGTACGACATCGTTGCTCAACCAATGATGAATTCCTTGCCGGAAGGTTCGAAGATGATCGCCACCGGTGTGATTACCCCCTTCATGGTGCCTATGAAAGTCACGATGATGATGGCGTTGATGATCTCTCTGCCATGGGTGTTGTATCAAGCGTGGGCGTTTGTAGCGCCTGGTCTCTATATGCATGAAAAGCGACTCGTTGCACCGTTGATTATTTCATCGTCTTTGCTCTTTTTGCTCGGTGTAGGGTTTTGTTATTACTTCGTTTTTGGGACAGTCTTTAAGTTTATTAATGACTTTGCTCCCAAGTCGATTTCGGTAGCGCCCGATATCGAAAATTATTTGGATTTTGTACTAACCATGTGCCTGGCATTTGGCATTACCTTTGAAGTGCCAGTGGTGGTTATTGTTTTGGTTCGTATGGGTCTGGTCACTGTAGAAAAACTCAAGGCGATACGACCCTACGTTATTGTTGGCGCGTTTGTCATTGCTGCAGTGGTGACGCCGCCCGACATCATGAGTCAGCTATTTCTCGCCGTGCCATTGTGCTTGTTGTACGAAGTGGGCTTGTTGTTAGCGCCACTGTTTGAGCGAGTCACCAGGGCTCCCGAAGATACGTCTGATACCGTCTGATACCTTCCGCATCGGCAGATCTTTAATCAGCTGTAATTACAACGTTGGTCCGGCGCTGCGTAGCCATTTCACCAGTGCTTCGGCCGCTTTGAAATCATCTAACAATCGTTTTGGTAAGGTCGAAGGCGCCATCGTGCGTACGCTGATTTCATGCCAGGCGATATAGCTCTTTAGCTTCAAAGCATCGGCGTTCGGCGAGTCGACATCAAACCCTTTTGGCATACGTATGGTTTTGTCTTCTTGTTGCAGTCCACCAAACACTGAATTTAATTTCGCATTTTTCATCAACTTACGAAATCCATTCGGGTCATTCACGATATGGTTACGTATTGCACGAAGCCTGTCGGCGGGTGGGCGATACTCACCGCCGGCAATCAACATTTTGCCGCGTGCATCAATATGAAAATAATAGGCAGGCCCACCACCTTGGCTGGGTTTTTTTAAGCCACTGGCTGTGATCGCTGCAGAAAAGGTGGTTTTGTAAGGTGGACGGCCCCGAGCAAATCGCAAATCGCGATTAATTCTAAACAGCGCTTTTTTAGGATTACAACCGGCTATCGCTGGATCGAAAAGTGTAATCTCATGAATCAATCCAGTCACTAGCTCGAGTAATTCTGCGCGCAGAATGTCATAACGCGGTTTGTTCATCACAAACCATGCGCGATTATTGTTCTCTTCTAATTCACCCAAAAACTGAACCAAGTCGCGCAAGTGCATGGTTATTCACCTTGAGGCAAGCGGGGTTGTTTCATGCGGGGACGACGACCTACGGTCAAATCGAATACCGTTTCGCGCGACTTGCGCAATACCGTCACCTTGACGGTTTCCCCGGGGCTGAGCTGGGCTACCAGATTGAGCATAGACACCGTATCGGAGACTGGTTTACCAGCGACAGAGATCAAAATATCTCCTGGTTTAACGCCTGCTTTGTCAGCCGGGCCGCCTTTTAACACGCCCGCGATGATGGTGCCTGAGGATTTTTGCAAACTAAAACTTTCTGCTAGCTCAGGGGTGATGTCTTGTGGTTCAACTCCGATCCATCCGCGTACTACCTGACCGTTTTTGATAATCGCATCCATCACCGTTTTTACGGTGGTCACAGGAATCGCAAAACCAATTCCCAGCGAGCCGCCACTGCGTGAATAGATCGCCGTATTAATGCCGAGCAGATGACCTTGTGTATCCACCAGCGCACCGCCGGAATTACCCGGGTTAATAGCAGCATCGGTCTGGATGAAATTTTCGAAAGTGTTGATACCCAGATGATTGCGCCCCAAGGCAGACACAATACCCATGGTGACGGTCTGACCGACGCCGAAAGGATTGCCAATAGCTAGAACTACATCACCGACTTTGGTACCTTCGATGCGCCCTAAGGTTATCGATGGCAAACCCGTTAGGTTGACCTTAATTACTGCTAAGTCCGTGTCGGGATCGGTTCCGACGAGTTTTGCTGACACCTTGCGTCCATCGGCCAGGGCGACTTCAATTTCATCGGCCGCCTCGACGACATGATTATTGGTGAGTATGTAGCCTTCGGGGCTGATGATGACACCGGATCCCAAGCTGAATTGGCGCTCGTCCTGCCCAAAGCCGTCACCAAAAAAACGTCGAAACAGCGGGTCATTGTTAAAAGGGTGTGCTGTCTGCTTTGCTTCTTTGGTGGTAAAAATATTGACAACCGCAGGCATCGCGCGTTGCGCTGATTCGCGGTAGGTGGCCTGTGATGTGATCGGACTGGAGGCTTCCAGCACTGGCACATGAGTGGATGCTATCCCCGCCGCCGCCGTATTTTTAGCGAGCCATTCAGGCTTTAGGGTCGCTACAATGAACCACAATGCAAGGGCAATTGTGACAGCCTGCGCAAACAGCAACCAGAGACGACGCATACTAGAAAAAGGGAAAGAGATGAATTCGAAGATCGTGCCACGCGACGAGCTGACAAATTTTCTTGCCAGTGAGCTCGATATTACCCGTTTTCGTGACTATTGCCCAAACGGTCTTCAAGTTGAAGGTAAAGACCGTGTTGGTTTGATCGTCAGCGGTGTAACAGCGAGTATCGCTTTATTGGAGGCTGCGATTGAGGCGGGTGCGGATGCGGTGATCGTACATCATGGTTATTTTTGGCGCGGAGAAGATGCGCGAGTAGTGGGTCCACTAAAACGTCGTCTACAACTTTTGCTGGCACACGAGGTGAATTTATATGCATATCACTTACCGCTGGATGCGCATGCTGTGCTTGGTAATAACGCACAACTAGGTGGCTTGTTAGGATTTCAACCCGCCTCACGTTTTGGTGATCAGGATCTCGGATGGATAGGTCAACCTCAGGCCAACATAAAAACTACTGGCGATCTTGTAAATCACATACAAAAAATTTTAGGGCGTGAGCCCATGCTGATTGGCGATCCAGATAAATTATTGAATCAAGTAGCGTGGTGTACCGGCGCTGCACAAAGTATGTTCGCCGATGCAATTAATGCGGGAGCTGATGTTTACATTAGCGGTGAAATTTCCGAGCAGACAGTCCATTTGTCACGTGAATCGGGCGTGCCCTATCTTTCGTGCGGCCATCATGCGACCGAGCGCTATGGTGTTCAGGCATTGGGTGAGCATGTTGCAAAACAATTGGGTATACGCCACCAATTCATAGATATCCATAATCCGGTTTAAAGCGATTATTTTTTCGTTTGTGTGCTGAAAACAGTGTCCGAAAATATAGCTGAGTGGTCGATTGTCGACTTTCTTCACTTTTCCGAATTTAATTGTAGTTACTCAATTAAATGAATCGTCATTCGTTTTTCGCGTGATGTGGCCATTATTTTTTAGTTAGTTTGGCGGGCTTGCGAGATTTTTGTTTAAAAGCGATCAAAAAAGATTTTTAATTAAGCGCTGATTAAATAAAACTAAAACATTTTTCGAGTAATGAGTTGAAGCTAAGCCCTTGATTCCCTTGGCTACGCGTCGTATAGCTGCGCTCGCTCGCCATAAAATTCACAATAAATCAGCATTTCCTCGCGTATATTTTTGGAACTAAAGTGCAGCGAATGCCCACCGATGACATTCCTGCTAGTTTGGTTAAATTTTTATCATGCGTTGTATCTCACCTTCGTATCGTGCCAGAGTGATGGTTGTAGAAGATGATGCGGTTACTCGCCGTCTTCTTTGTAATGCTATTGAACTGGAATCGTCCTTGTTGCTCGCAGGTTCGTGCAGCACGGTGGCGAATGCATTGGTTTGGCTGGAGTTAAATCAATGTGATTTGTTGTTAACTGACCTTGGATTTCCGGATGGCTCGGGCTTGATTGTTATCGATGCGTGTCGACGACTTAATCCCCAGGCTGACATTATGGTGATCACAATGTCGTCCGATGAAGATCAGGTGTTGGCCTGCATTGAAGCGGGCGCCTCCGGTTACGTACTCAAGGAGACGGGCCATAAAGAAGTGGTGCGCGCCTTACTTGAAGTACTCAACGGCGGTTCTCCCATCAGTCCTGTGATTGCGCGCAAAGTCCTCACGCGTATGCGTTTGCAGAGCAACTTGCTAGCCGATCCGGTGCGGTCAAGTTGGAATTCACTGACGCGGCGCGAGGCGGCGATTTTGCAACTCATTGCGCGGGGTAGCTCGTATGCAAAGGTGGCAAGCGCCTTAGGGCTCTCTATTGGTACCGTTCAAACCCATATCAAGCATATTTACGGCAAGCTCTCTGTTCACTCTAGGGGGGAGGCCGTTTATGAAGCGCGTCGCCGGGGCCTGCTTCCAGTGGATAGTTTTGCTCAGACTTCCGATAGGCCAGTCGAAGCTGACTGACATAACTGACCTACGATGTGGTATTTAATTGCCAATTAAATACCATCTCACAGCCCCAAACCCCGCCCTTTGATCTGCACCTCCTTAAAAGTGCAGGTTTTCTCGTGTTTCTTTGAAAGAAAAAAGGCGCTCCGCTATAATGGCGGGTTATGGGAAGTTCCGTACAAATTTTGCAATTTCATCGATTGGGGTTGTTATGAGTGACGAAAATCAGGTCGACTCAAGCCGTCGTGGCTTGTTGGTCGCAACCTGTGCTGCCGGCGGCGTGGCGGGTTTGGCAGCGACTGCTGCCTTCGTGTCGACGTTTGAACCATCTGAGCGAGCAAAGGCCGCGGGTGCGCCCGTTGAGATCGACATTGCCGATCTCAAACCAGGCGAAATGAAAACTGTTGAATGGCGCGGTAAACCGGTCTGGGTGATTAAACGCACCCCTGAGATGGTTTCTTCGCTCAAGAAAACCGATGCACTGGTGGCTGATCCTAAATCTGAGCGTAATGCCGATGATCTGACTCCTGCCTACGCACGCAACGAATATCGCTCAATCAAGCCAGAGATTCTGGTGGCGGTGGGTATTTGTTCACACTTGGGCTGCTCGCCATCGACTAAGTTTCAGACGGGCGCTCAACCTTCCTTGCCGGATGATTGGGCGGGCGGATTTTTATGCCCATGCCACGGCTCTACATTTGACTTGGCTGGTCGCGTTTATAAAAACAAACCCGCACCAGACAACCTTCAGGTTCCTCGCCATATGTATCTGAGCGAAACCCGTATCGCGATTGGTAAAGACGAGAAAGGCGAGGCGTAATCATGGCTTTTGTCGAGAAAAAACTACCTGCAGATGCGCCGATAGCTCAGAAAGCTTTGGGTTGGGTTGATTCCCGCTTCCCGTTAACTAAGCTTTGGAATGATCAGTGGGGCAAGTATCACGCACCGAAGAACTTCAATATTCTTTATCTGTTTGGATCATTGGCAGCTTTGGTGTTAGTCATTCAAATTGTCACTGGCATTTTCTTGGTGATGAATTACAAACCAGATGCAAATCTCGCGTTTGCATCAGTTGAGTACATCATGCGCGAAGTGCCATGGGGTTGGCTGGTTCGCTACATGCACTCCACTGGCGCCTCGGCATTTTTTATCGTGGTTTATCTTCACATGATGCGTGCCTTGCTCTACGGTTCGTATCGTAAGCCACGTGAATTGATTTGGTTGTTCGGAGTGGGCATTTTCCTGTGTTTGATGGGTGAAGCATTCTTCGGATACCTATTGCCATGGGGTCAGATGTCATATTGGGGCGCACAGGTGATCGTTAACCTGTTTGGTGCAATTCCTTTTATTGGCCCTGACCTTTCGCTCTGGATTCGCGGTGACTATGTTGTCTCTGATGCGACGTTGAATCGCTTCTTTGCGTTTCACGTGATTGCTATTCCTTTGGTTTTGTTGGGCTTGGTAGTGGCGCACTTGATTGCTTTGCATGAAGTGGGTTCTAACAATCCAGACGGCATCGAAGTTAAAGATAATCTGGGTCCTGACGGAAATGGTATCGATACCATTCCATCGCATCCTTACTACTCGACCAAAGATATTTTTGGTGTTTCAGTGTTCCTCTTCATTTTCAGCGCAGTCATTTTCTTTGCGCCTGAAATGGGTGGCTACTTCTTGGAATACAACAATTTCATCCCGGCGGATCCATTAAAGACTCCTCCGCATATCGCACCGGTTTGGTATTTCACTCCTTACTATTCGATTCTGCGCGCAACCACCTCGCAATTCATGTTGGCGTTGATGGTGGGTGTGGCTGGCTATGCTGCACTGATTGTGTTGAAGACTCGATTGCCGCAGATGATAAAGAACGCCGTGATGGGAATTGCAGGCGTTGCGATCATCGCCATGCTGGTATTTGACGCAAAATTCTGGGGTGTGGTTTTGATGGGCGTATCGGTATTGATTTTGGCGGGCATGCCCTGGCTAGATCTATCACCCGTCAAATCGATTCGTTATCGTCCTGATTGGCACAAGATTGTTTACATCGTGTTTGGTATCGCGTTTTTGATACTGGGCTATCTCGGTGTGCAGGCACCTACAGCTATTGGCACGTTTGTCTCGCAGGTTTGTACCTTCATCTATTTTGGATTTTTCTTGCTGATGCCTTGGTGGAGCCAAATGGGTGAATTTAAACCCGTGCCAAGTCGCGTGACATTTCATCCGCACTAAGTCGCAAAAGGAAAACAGGAATGAAACTGCTTAAAAAATTTCTCGCGACGATAGCGTTGGTGCCTTTGTTGGCTGTCGCATCTGAGGGCGGCTTCCCCCTCGATCACGCTCCAGAACGAGGCAATGATCTGCCAGCCCTGCAAAATGGTGCGCGTTTGTTTGTTAACTATTGCTTGAACTGTCACTCAGCATCATTGGTACGTTACAACCGCTTGCGTGACATTGGTTTGTCAGACGATCAAATTCGAGCTAACTTACTTTTCACCTCTGAAAAAGTAGGTGATCTGATGAAAGTCAGTTTGGCCGAAAAAGATGCCAAAGCATGGTTTGGAGCTGTTCCTCCTGACTTGTCAGTGATCGTGCGAGCCAAGGCATCGGGCCAAGGTTCGGGTGCTGACTACGTTTACACGTATTTGCGCACTTATTACAAAGATCCAAGTCGTGCCACTGGCTGGAATAACCTGGTTTATCCCAACGTCGCCATGCCGCATGTGTTGTGGGATTTGCAGGGTGTTCGTAAGGCGAAATTTGTTGAAGAGAAGGATCCGCACGATGAGTCCAAGACTGTGCACAAGTTTGAAGGCTTTGAGCAGATCAAGCCCGGAAAACTCAGCTCACAAGCCTATGACACTCAGATCGCCGATTTGGTTGGCTTTATGGCTTGGATGAGTGAGCCAGTAAAAAACAAGCGTCAGCAACTCGGTGTGTGGGTTTTGTTGTTCATGTCTATTTTGGTATTTCTGACCTGGCGTTTGAATGCGTCTTTCTGGAAAGAAGTCAAATAACAGGTTCTGTTTTGTCGTGCCCTGCAAGATGTTTTGATTAAAAACAAAAACAGGCCTTAGCCAAAAGCAGAATATTCGTCAGCAGGGTGAGGCGCAGTCGCTGTCTCACCCTCTTTGTTTCCAAGGAACTGCAAAAATGATGGTTCTCTATTCGGGTACAACGTGCCCATTTTCACAACGCTGCCGTCTGGTCCTTTTTGAAAAAGGAATGGACTTTGAAATTCGCGACGTGGATTTGTTTAATAAGCCAGAAGATATTTCGACCATGAATCCGTATGGCCAGGTTCCGATTCTGGTTGAGCGTGAGCTCGTTCTGTACGAGTCGAACATCATCAATGAATACATCGATGAACGCTTCCCACATCCTCAATTGATGCCAGCTGATCCGTTGATGCGTGCGCGTGCTCGTTTGATGTTGTTCAACTTTGAAAAAGAATTATTTGTGCACGTGCACTCTCTCGAGAATGAAAAATCGCGCTCAGCAGAAAAAAGCCATGAAAAAGCGCGCAATGAAATTCGCGACCGCTTAACGACGCTGGCGCCTTTATTCTTAAAAAATAAATACATGCTCGGCGAAGAGTTCTCAATGCTCGACGTAGCCATCGCGCCTTTGTTATGGCGTCTTGATCATTATGGCGTGGAGTTGTCAAAAACAGCCGCACCCTTAATGAAATATGCGGAACGTATTTTTTCTCGTCCGGCCTACATTGAAGCACTGACGCCATCCGAAAAGGTTATGCGTCGCTAATAGCGATATCTGAGCCACGGTATGTCAGAAACTTCGACCAAACCCTATCTGCTGCGAGCGCTGTATGAGTGGTGTACCGATAATGGGTACACCCCCTATATTGTGGTGGCGGTTGATACGAAAACCATCGTTCCAGCTGAGTTTGTGAAAAATGGTGAGATTGTTCTCAACATCAGCTTTGATGCGACCGGTAATCTTAAGATGGATAATGACTTTATCCATTTCAAGGCGCGGTTTGGTGGGGTGGCGCGCGAAATAGTACTGCCTGTGGAAAACGTGAGTGCGATTTACGCTCGAGAAAATGGCCAAGGTATGGCGTTTGAGGTCAAGCGCGAAGACCAGCAAGAGCGGAAAAAAAAGCCCGATGCTAAGAAATTACAGGCAGCCAAACTCAGTTCAGATACCGAGCGAGTGCAGGGAGCGCCCGTTTTGACTTCAGTGCTGGCGTCAGTTCCTAGAGATGACGATGACAAGCCTGATCCGGATCCACCAAAGAACCATGGCAAACCGAAGCTTACCCGGATTAAATAACGTATAATCTCGTCTGATTTTTAGCCGGCTTAGCTCATCTGGTAGAGCACTTGATTTGTAATCATGGGGTGGCGGGTTCAAGTCCTGCAGTCGGCACCAAACAAAAAAGCCCGGAGTCTTTGTGACTTCGGGCTTTTTCCATTAGTGGGCTGCTGTATTTATAGGCGGCTGCAGCATTAAAGCCGCCTGAAAGCGCTTGCTAAGCTTCCTTAGGCTGGCTTAACAACAACGTGCAATCCGGCCATTACCGCCGTAGCGGGCGTCTTGTCGTTCCCGGAAAAACTCTTCGTAAGTCATCACAGCTTGATCAGGATGAGTATTTTCCATGTGATTAAGATAATTGTCGTAATCAGGCAGACCCACCATTAGTCTGGCAGTCTGTCCGAGATACGAGCCTAGCTTTCCAAGTTCATCTAGCATGATATTTTTCGCAATCTTAGGATCAGGCACTAGCTGAGCCAATAGGCGCAGTTGCATCCGCTTCATGGGTGCTCGGTTCCTGGTCTCTAAGGGCTTGCAGACAAGCGCGGACGCCGTAGAACAGTACAGATAGCACGACGACCATAAAAATAGCCGCCAGGGTGGCATCGATATAGTCATTCACAATTATCTGCTGCATCTGAGCCGCCGATTTTGCCGGTGCTAGTAGTTGCCCCTCGGCCGCAGCTGCTTTGAATTTGCTGGCGTGAGCCAGAAATCCTATACGTGGATTTTCATGAAATAGTTTTTGATAGCCTGCAGTTAAGGTGCAAATCAAAAGCCAGGTTGTCGGTACCAAAGTCACCCACGCAAATTTCTCGCGCTTAAGTTTGAAAAGAACGACTGTCGCCAATATCAGCGCAATAGCGGCCAGCATTTGATTCGAAATACCAAACAGTGGCCAGAGCGTGTTGATGCCTCCCAGAGGATCGATAACACCTTGGTAGAGGAAGTATCCCCAAGCGGCGACGCACAATAGCGTAGCGATGATGTTCGACGCGAGCCCATGAATATTTTTAAACGAAGGTACCAAGGTGCCGATCAGATCTTGCAACATGAAGCGACCGACACGCGTGCCCGCATCGACAGCCGTCAAAATGAATAAGGCTTCGAACAGAATCGCAAAGTGATACCAGAAGGCCATCAGTGCCGGTCCACCAAGTACGGAAGCAAAGATGCTCGCCATACCAACAGCTAAGGTCGGCGCGCCACCAGTGCGCGAGATGATCGTGGCTTCACCCACATTGTCAGCGGTTTGTTGCAACATTTCTGGAGTGATCATGAATCCCCACTGGCTGATCGCGGCTGCTGCGCTTTCGGGGGTCGTGCCGATCAGTGCGGCGGGGCTGTTCATTGCAAAGTAAACACCCGGTTCAATGATGGATGCTGCAACCAGCGCCATGATGGCAACGAAGGACTCCATCAACATGCCGCCATAGCCAATGTAGGGAGCATGCATTTCATTCTCGAGTAACTTCGGCGTTGTTCCAGATGAAATCAGTGAATGAAAACCAGATACCGCGCCACAGGCGATGGTAATAAACAAGAAGGGGAACATGTTGCCGGCCCAAACGGGACCAGTTCCATCAATAAATTTGGTGACGGCTGGCATTTTGAGTTGAGGAGCAACAAACACAATGCCCAGCGCAAGCGCGACGATGGCGCCAATTTTCAAGAAGGTCGATAAGTAATCACGCGGTGCCAGCAATAACCAAACTGGCAGTACCGAAGCAATCACGCCGTACGCCAATAGCATCCAGGTTAACTGCTTTCCATTGAACGTAAACATGGGGCCAAGAATGGGATCAGCAGCGACCTGTCCACCAAGGACGATCGAGGCCATTAGAAGAATAAAACCAATGACCGATATTTCACCAACTCGGCCGGGTCGTATATAGCGGCTATACACACCCATAAACAGAGCAATCGGTATGGTGGCTGCGACGGTAAACGTACCCCAGGGGCTTTCAGCCAAAGCCTTCACAACAATTAAAGCCAGCACCGCGAGCAAAATTGTCATGATCATGAATGTGCCGAATAGTGCAATTACTCCGGGGACTAATCCTAATTCTGATTTGATTAAATCACCCAGCGATCGGCCATCGCGTCGAGTAGAGATAAACAGGATCATGAAATCTTGAACGGCGCCAGCTAAGATAGCCCCGACCAGAATCCACATCATGCCGGGTAAGTAACCCATTTGTGCTGCGAGTACTGGACCAACCAATGGACCTGCACCTGCGATAGCAGCAAAGTGATGTCCGAACAGTACGTGCTTGTTAGTGGGCACGTAATCCAATCCATCATTCAAACGAACCGCAGGTGTCGTGCGAAGGGCATCGAGTTGCATAACGCTGTTGGCAATAAAGCGTGCGTAATAGCGATAGCCAATTAGGTAGATGGCCACAGCTGCAACGACGATCCACAGCGCATTGATACTCTCGCCACGCGAGAGAGCCACTGTTCCCAGTGAGATTGCGCCGATTAGTGCAAGCGCTATCCATGCAGCTTGTTTAAGGATGGAATTCATTAGTTATTCTCCGTGGTGCGAGTATTCGAGGTAAAAGAAAACGGCGGATTATACCCTCGCAAAAGCCAAAATATTAGCGTTTTACATACATGAAAAATTTGTGATGACTTGATTGAAAAATGCATCGATTTATCAATCAAGTCGGGGCGTTTAAGTGCTTTGTTCAAGAAGCGGGTGATGAAGTTGCATTTTTGCTAGACTTGCTCAATAGCATGTAAAAATCACATAGCCAAGTCAGGGGATATCTTGCAAACAAGAGCACAACAAGCCGCCGCCCTATTAATGCCACAGCGTCTGGCATTGAAGCCAATAACTCATTTGCCTGACGAGTTGGCACCCAAAAATATGACCGAGTGTTACGCGATTCAATCCGCATTGAATGTGATGCTGACTGCCGCTGGTTTGGGTGATGTAGTTGGTCATAAAATCGGATGTACCACGCCAGTGATGCAGGCATTCGTGAATATTGATCATCCAGCGACCGGGCGCGTGTTTAGCACGACGGTCATGCACAAACATGGTCGGGTGCCACGCCATGGTTTTGTAAAAATTGGTATTGAGTGTGAGATTGCCGTTCGTCTCTCACACGATCTGCTGCCGAGTTCCACGCCTTATACGCGTGAAAGTGTTGAAAGCGCGGTGGGCGAGGTAATGGTGGGTATGGAGCTGGTTGACGAGCGCTACGAAGATTACCGTGCGTTGGGTGTGCGTACCTTAGCGGCGGATGATTTTTATAATGCCGGTTGTGTATTGGGTGATCCGGTCACCGATTGGCATCATTTAGATCTTGCTGCGCTAACCGGACGCACCTGGATTAATGATGTCGAAGTCGCTAGCGGTGTGAGTTCTTTGGTGATGGGCCACCCATTGAACGCATTAGCTTGGTTAGCTAATGCGCATGGCGAACATGGCTTGCCAGGTATTAAAGCGGGTGAATTCGTATTGTTGGGTAGCGTGGTTCAAACACAGTGGCTAAATGCCGGTGATAGGGTTCGAATTGAGGTGTCTGGTTTAGGCGAAGCTCGCCTAGATATGGATGATTAAATTAATTCGGTAGCGCAGTTGGTTTTGTTGTCATTAAATTTTTGGAGCATTCCATGCGGTTAGCATTGATAGTATTAGCGTGGTTAGTACTTCTACCTTCAGGTGCACTGGCCGATGATAGGGTCGAACATGGCGATTGGTATTCTCAATTTCTTGAAGGTATGGGTGAAGCGGGAACGCATGAAAATGGCTTGTCCACTTTTGGTATTTTGTGCGCCGACGGAAATTGCCGCTACTACTTTGCGAATGGCATCAACTGCGAGCCTAGTAGTAATTATCCGTTGATGATTACGACCGAGGGCGGTGCTGTATCGGTAGAGTCAGTGTGTGAACCAGTTTCTACTGCCAATGGCGACATCATGGTGTATTGGTTCAATGAGTCCGATGCTATCAATCAGGCGTTTCAGAAAACAATGGTCGTCGGTTTTGCTTTTCCGCTGAGTGACGGTAAGTTCAAGGTCAATAAATTTTCTATGGATGGGTTTAAAGCTGCGCTGGATCGTATGGTCAGCGGCCTGCGAGATAAACGAGAAAGACAGAAAGATCAGTCAAGCCCAGGCGATAGCCAAGGGCGCACCTAATCAAGATTCAGCGCGCTGTAATTTGATGCCCTGCCATTGCGGCGCGAGCGTTTGTTGAATGCCGAATAAATCTAATACTCGGCCGGTTGTGTGATCAACCATGTCTTCTATGCTTTGAGGCTTTTGGTAGAGAGCGGGCAGCGGAGGGTAAATAATGCCGCCCATTTCGGTCACCGATGTCATGTTGCGCAAGTGAGCGAGATTGAACGGCGTTTCCCGCACCATTAATACCAGACGTCGACGTTCTTTGAGCATCACATCGGCTGCGCGGGTTATCAAATTGTCTGACAGGCCGTGAGCGACAGATCCCAAGGTTTTCATCGAGCAGGGGGCAATGATCATGCCTTCGGATTGAAACGATCCGCTGGCGACACAAGCCCCCACATCGCGCACGCTATGAACTACATCGGCCAGCGCTTCGACATCTTTGCGCTTCATATCAAGCTCGTAATGCATACTAAGAACACCCGCATCCGAGATCATCAAATGCGTTTCAACCTTAGCGCTTTCACGCAGCCACTGCAGTAATCGTATGCCATACATAGCGCCCGAGGCACCAGTGATGGCAACGACCAAGCGTTTCATAAAATTTATGCTTTCAGCAAAGTCTGTAGTTCGCCGGATGCGTGCATTTCGTTCATGATGTCAGCGCCACCAATGAATTCGCCCTTGACATACAGCTGGGGAATCGTTGGCCAGTTCGAAAATTCTTTAATCCCTTGGCGGACTTCGTCGTCATCCAATACGTTGACAGTCACTAGGTCCTGCACGCCGGTTTCTTTCAGGAGCTCAATAGCACGGCCTGAGAATCCACATTGTGGAAATTGGGCAGTGCCCTTCATGAACAGCACGACTGAATGGCTGTCGACGGTTTCTTTGATCCAGGATTTAACGTCACTCATTGCGTCCTCTTCGGGGGTGTTAAGGTAAAACGACATTATAGGGAAAAGCGGACGCGCCCGCCTGCGGGTAAAAGCGGCTGCGCCCGCCGGAAGTCTGCGGGGGGAGTGGCCCTTCTTGTAGTCACTCCGAGGGCGCTTGTTTTATTTTTTCAGTTTGGCAAAAGCAGCGGCCATGGCCGATCCCGTTGTCGCCATTTCTTGTGCTGGCTTGTGTTTTACGGAACGTTCGCGTGCGTCTGGGCGATCCGACCCCACTCGTCGCTGATCAAGCGCAGCGGCCGTGTCATTCAGCCGCATCGTGAGTGCAATTCGCTTGCGCTTGATATCAACCTCCAGCACTTTCACTTTGACCACTTGCCCCGCCTTGACGACTGCATGCGGATCTTTCACGAATTCATTCGATAGCGCAGAGATGTGTACCAAGCCATCTTGATGAACACCGATATCCACAAAAGCGCCGAACGCAGCGACATTCGTTACCACGCCTTCAAGAATCATATCCGGTTGAAGATCCTTCAGATCTTCGACGCCTTCACGAAAGCTTGCCGTCACAAAGGCCGGGCGCGGATCGCGTCCGGGTTTATCGAGTTCTTTCAAGATATCGATCACCGTAGGTAATCCGAATTGCTGATCCGCGAAACGCTTAGGGTCGAGCGATTTGAGTAACGCACTGTCACCCATCGTCGATTTCACATCGCGCTTTATGTCGGCAAGAATTTTTTCAACCAATGGGTAAGACTCTGGATGAACAGCAGATGAGTCAAGTGGATTCTCGCCATTCATTACGCGCAAAAATCCAGCGGCTTGTTCAAAGGTTTTTTCGCCGAGTCGCGGAACCTCCAGCAACGCCGCACGGGAGCGAAACATCCCTTTTTGATCGCGATGATTAACAATGCTTTGCGCAACCGTTGAACTGAGTCCCGATACGCGAGCCAGTAAAGGTGCTGACGCCGTGTTGACATCGACTCCCACCGCATTGACGCAATCTTCCACCACTGCATCCAGCGCGCGCGCCAAGCGAGTTTGAGAGACATCATGCTGATACTGACCAACACCAATCGATTTCGGATCGATTTTTACTAACTCGGCGAGTGGATCTTGCAAACGACGCGCGATAGAAACAGCGCCGCGTAAAGAGACATCGAGGTCAGGTAATTCTTTTGATGCAAATTCAGAGGCTGAATACACGGAAGCCCCCGCTTCAGAAACGACAATTTTGTTCAGCTTTAATTCAGCATTTTGATTAATCAGATCTTGCGCTAAACGATCCGTTTCACGCGATGCGGTGCCGTTACCGATGGCGATTAGCGATACCTGATGTTTTTTCGCTAGTTGCGCAAGTGTGTGTAACGACCCATCCCAATCATTGCGTGGTTGGTGTGGATAAATCGTGGAGGTATCCACTACTTTGCCAGTGGCATCTACGACAGCTACTTTCACTCCGGTGCGCAGACCCGGATCGAGCCCTATCGTGACCCTAGGTCCAGCAGGAGCGGCGAGTAATAATGCTTTTAAGTTACGAGCAAAAACTTGTATGCCTTCTGCCTCAGCTTCTTCACGTAGCTTGGTCATTAATTCCGTGTCGAGGTGCATAAAAATTTTGACGCGCCAAGTCCAACGCACCGTGTCGAGCAACCATTTGTCGGCTGCGCGATTTTTCTGACTAATGTTAAAGCGTGAACTAATTTTTGCTTCGCAAGGATTGTGTGGCGCATCCCATTTGGGCTTTTCAATTTCAGTGTCGAGGTGAAGTGATACTGATAAAATTTCTTCTCGTCTTCCGCGTAACAAAGCCAATGCACGATGAGAAGGTATTGCGGAAAGCTTTTCGGAATAGTCGAAATAATCTGAAAATTTCTCTCCCGCTTCCTGCTTTCCTTCGATGACTTTGGCATCGACAACGCCATGCTCCAGCAAATATTCACGCAGACTTTGCAGCAAGTGCGCATCTTCAGCAAAGCGTTCCATGAGAATTTGACGCGCACCATCCAGAGCCGCCTTGGCATCGGGTACTCCCGGATTGTCGCCTTGATCAGTAGTGAAGGCTGCGCGTAAATATTTTTCTGCTTCTGTTTCTGGTGTTAGCGTCGGGTCATCAAGTAATGCGTTGGCGAGCGGTTCGAGTCCCGCTTCCACGGCAATCTGTGCTTTGGTGCGACGCTTCGGGCGATACGGCAAATACAGATCTTCGAGCAGCGTTTTATCAGCGGCACTCAAGATCGCTTTCTTTAGCTCAGGAGTCATTTTCCCTTGCTCTTCGATCGAGGCGAGAATGGCTTCGCGACGGCTTTCTAGTTCTCGTAAATAACGCAGACGCTCTTCGAGTAATCGCAGCTGAATATCATCCAGTCCGCCAGTGGCTTCCTTACGGTAGCGAGCTATGAAAGGTACGGTGGCACCTTCATCTAAGAGGGCAATCGCAGCGGCGACTTGATCTGTGCGGGCAGCGAGCTCGGTCGCGAGGCGTTGTTCAATCGATGGAAGCATGAAATTTTTGATGGTTAAAAATAAAAGAAAAAATCACGATGTAAAGTGACGGCAGAGAAAGTTAAATAAGTCTTGCGCCTGTAACGCGTTCTATACCGGCCAGATCACGCCAGCTTTGCACATCGCTCCAAATGCATGTGTGAAATAAATTACGTACGGTGCGGGCCTGATCATAGCCATGTTCAAGCAGTAGCCAACCCCCCCGTTCTAAATGCACGTGTGCTCGGTGAATAATTTTTTCGATGGCTGCAAAACCCGTGCTGTGATCAGTCAATGCATCGGCAGGTTCAAAGCGTAAATCGCCTTGGCTCAGGTGAATGTCACCAGCACGAATATAAGGAGGGTTACTGACGATGACATCAAATCGCCCATGGACGTGCTGATACCAATCACTTTGAAAAAAAGTAACGTCGGTTTTATGAAAATTATTATTCCGTTGGGCAACCGCTAGCGCTTGTTGGCTGACATCCGTTGCGAAAATTTTCGATTCTGGTCGCGCATGAGCCAGAGAAATGGCAATCGCTCCTGAGCCTGTGCCCATATCGAGAACGCGTGCGTTAGAAGTCATGCGTTCAAGCGCAAGCTCGACTAATAATTCTGTCTCTGGGCGGGGTATCAGTACAGCGGGCGTTACTTCAAATGAGAGGCCATAAAATTCACGCTGACCAATCAGATAGGCAATCGGCTCCCCGTGCAATCTGCGGTCGAATAGGCGCCGAATATCATCAACTTGTGTAGTCGAAAGCGCTTGTTTACTTTGTGTGATTAACTGCACGCGAGACCATTGAAGACTGTGTGCGGCCAAAATCCTGGCTTCCATAATCTCTATAGGCGCTGATTTCAGCAAATCTTCCAAACTCATGCTGGGCGGCGGTAGCGCAGCGCAAGCAACGATAAGCTGATTGCAAAAAGGGCGAACCAGATCAGCGCCCATGCAGGAATCGATAATCCAAGAATTGGATCGTACTCCGTAGTGCACAAGCCATCAGCCTCAAACAGTGCTGGCAGCCAGTTGGCGAAAATTATTTTGTTCAGAAATACTTCTAGCACATCAATGCCGCAAGAGATGGTGGGATGGGCTTTAACCCATAAATGGCGAATCGCTACACCCGCTCCGGCGATAGAGGCGAGTGAGGCTGCTGCTGCTCCAGCACGTAAGTATTGGTTAGGTAGCGCAACCGTTATCAAACACGCTAGCGCGGTCAGCGCAAAACCGTAGCGCTGCAAAATGCACAGAGGGCATGGCAACATCTCTTTCACTAGTTGTAGATATAAGCCAACGCCAAGAAGACTGATGGCAATCAGCGCAACTAAGATCAGTGCAGGTTTTGCGAATTTATTCATATTAGCTTTAGTCGGCCAATGCGGCTAGTTGTTCGGCTTGATGTTCAGACATCAGCGCTTGCGTGAGCTCATCCAAATCACCTTCCATGATGGCTTCTAATTTATACAACGTCAGGTTGATGCGATGATCAGTAATACGCCCTTGCGGGAAATTATAGGTGCGTATGCGCTCGCTGCGATCACCGGATCCAACGAGTGATTTTCGAGTCGCCGCTTCACTACTTTGTTGTGCACGTAATTGCACATCCTTAATGCGAGTGGCGAGTACCTTCATCGCCTGCGCTTTATTTTTGTGTTGGCTGCGGTCATCTTGGCACTCCACCACGATACCTGTTGGTAGATGCGTGATTCGAACGGCAGAATCAGTTTTGTTGATGTGCTGTCCGCCAGCGCCAGATGCGCGATACGTATCGATGCGAATATCTGCTGGGTTGATATCGACTTCGCCGATTTCGTCGGCTTCAGGCATAACGGCGACGGTGCAGGCGGATGTATGAATTCGCCCTTGTGCTTCAGTTTCTGGTACGCGTTGTACGCGGTGACCACCTGATTCAAATTTCATGCGTGAATAAACACCATTACCAACAAGACGCACAATCACTTCTTTATAGCCACCGAGTTCAGAGGCGGATTCCGACACCATCTCTACTTGCCAGCGCTGACGCTCAGCGTAACGTGAGTACATACGCAGTAAGTCACCCGCAAATAGTGCGGATTCGTCACCTCCTGTGCCGGCACGAATTTCCAGAAAGATATTGCGCTCATCATTCGGATCTTTCGGCAGCATCATTTTTTGCAGCTCGATTTCAAGCTGTTCGGCGCGCATTTGTGCTGCATCGATTTCTTCTTGTGCGAAGGCTTTCATCTCTGGGTCAGAGAGCATGTCACGCGCTGCGCGCAGATCATCGTTGGCTTGATTCCACTGTGCGTGCAAAGCGATCAATGGTTCGAGCTCTGAGTGTTCACGCGTGAGCTTGCGGTACTGATCCATATCAGCCGTAGCGCCTTCTTGATTCAGAAGAGCGCCAACTTCTTCAAGGCGTTGGGCGAGTTGCTCCAGCTTCAGTAGCAGCGATGGTTTCATCAATGGCAAAGGTAAGTCGGTGTGGGCGCTGATTGTACAAGCGCAGGAGGCAATACATGGATGGCTAGTCTAGCTAGCGTTTGGTGCGGAACAACTGAGGTAATAGTTGCGCGAGGCGCGCACGTTCGTCAGCATCAGCTGCGTGTAGCGCTTGTTGCGGGCCATGCAAAAATTTAGCGGTTAAGCCTTTGGAGAGTGCTTCCAACACGACTTCGATATCTTCACCTTTAGCGAGTAGCTTGCGGGCGCGCTCAAGTTCGACTTGGCGCATTTGCTCGCTGCTTTCATGCAGGTTTTGAATGAGTGGTACAACGGCGCGGCTATCAATCCAGTGCATGAAGGACTGCACACGCGTATCGATAATAGATTCAGCTTGTGCAACCGCTGATTGGCGATTTTCTAAACCGATCTGCACTGCTGTTCCGAGATCATCAACGGTGTATAAGAACACGTCATTGAGTCGTGATACTTCGGTTTCGATATCGCGCGGCACAGCAAGATCTACCATGAAGATAGGCTTGCGGCGACGCGCCTTGATAGCGCGCTCTACCATGCCTAAACCAATGATGGGTAAAGAAGACGCGGTGCAAGATACGACCACATCGAAATTCGCGAGTTGATCCGGCAGTTCTCCGAGGCGCATAGCCTTACCGCCAAAACGTTCAGCGAGTTGTTCAGCGCGCTCAATAGTGCGGTTTGCGATGGTCAGACTTTTGGGATGACGAGCGGCGAAGTGTGTTGCGCACAGCTCGATCATTTCGCCGGCACCGATGAACAACACATGTTGTTCACTCAGCTTGTCGAAAATTCTTTCGGATAAACGTACGGCCGCCGCTGCCATCGACACACTTTGGGCGCCAATTTCAGTGGTAGAGCGCACTTCCTTGGCCACGGCAAAGGTCCGCTGAAACATTTGATGCAGATAGGTGCCCAGTCCGCCAGCTGCTTCGGCCTGACGAACGGCATCTTTCATTTGACCGAGAATTTGCGGCTCGCCCAGCACCATAGAATCTAGGCCCGAGGCGACGCGAAACGCATGTCTCACTGCCTCATCCTGAGGCAATGCATAAAGATAGGGACGCAGTTCTGAGTAAGGCAGCTTGTGATAATCCGCGACAAAGCGCGCGGTGGCGTCCAAGGCTGTTTCAATATTGCCGTCATTGGCGCTGGCGCCATAGATCTCGGTTCGATTACACGTCGAGAGGATGGCTGCTTCTTGGGCTTGCGGATGCGTGCCTACGTTGTCAAACCAAGCACACGCCGATGCCACCGCCTGACCGAGCTGGTCAGCGGGGAAGGCTACCTTCTCGCGCAGCGAGACAGGGGCAGTGGTGTGGTTGAGTCCGACAGCTAGCAGGTGCATGCTGGAATAGTCAGAAAAAGTTGACACTTTCTATTATAGACGTTGGTTGCGATCTGACTAGTCTTTAAGTAGTTCCAATTTGTAGCCAAAGCTGTAAACCGGCGCCAGCCGATAGCCCGCTGCGGGCTTGAGACCCAACTTATTCCGCACTCTGGACACATGAGTATCAAGCGTGCGCGATGAAAATTCAGCATCTTGCGACCAGATCGCTTCATGGATAAAGGCTCTCGACAGCGGGCGATCTAGGTTTTCGAAAAAAAATAAGGCGAGCTCGAATTCTTTTTGGGTTAAAGAGATTGATTGCCCATTTAGCATTATTTGTGTCAATCGCTTATTAAAAATGAAATTACCCAACTTCACACTATCGTCCTTTACGGCTTCGGGACGATGGCGCGTCGCCAGACTATTTATCCTGAGCCGAAATTCGGCAGCGCGAATGGGCTTGATAAGAAAATCTGTGGGGCTTTCGGCTAGAAACTGGGCCAAGGGATTTTCTGGGGTTCGTCCCGCAATAAGTAAAACAGGTAGCTTTGGCCAGAGATTCTTTGCAGTGGTCAAGGTGGTCAGGGCTTCTTGATCGGATCGAAAGTGAGCAATTAACAGATCGGGTTCAGCCGTGCTGAAGCTATCGATGAGTGACTTACTGTTAACAAGGGTCGTCCATTGATAACCAGCACCGCTCAAGATCGCTTCAAGCGAAGAGCGCTGTTCTTTATCGTAATCAAGCAGGGTCACAAGCATAGGTTGCGGTTCGGCAGGGACAATCATGGTGAGATAATGCAATAGGCCAGCTTACAATAGCTTTTTTATTCAGACTTCAATAGAAAGTTTTTACTTATTATGATCCTCGAACTCGCCGATATTCAAATCCTTCCGGGTAAACAAACCGAATTCGATAGCGCTATCGTGAATGGCGTACAAAACGTCATTAGCAAAGCCAAGGGCTTTCGCGGCTACAAAATCAATAAGGGTATCGAATCACCTGATCGCTACGTATTGATGGTTTTTTGGGATACGCTGGAAAATCACACCGTTGATTTTCGTGGCTCGGAATTATTTACCCAGTGGCGCGGTATCGTCGGCCCGTTTTTTGCGGTACCGCCTAAGGTTGAGCATTTTGAGTTGTTGTCTAAATCTGATTGAGCGTTTGTTTAATAAAACAGACTAAGCAAGTCGGATGAAATCGCTCATCGCACTATTTTATTTATCCCCCTTGCTGGTTGCTGCTCAAGACTTATCGGTTGAGTGTGCGGGTCATACGCGCTTTATTCATCGCGGAGCACCGTCGACGGTGCCGGCCGCAGAAAAGCGCCGTTACCGTTTGCGGGCGAATCAGATCGATGGACTTCAGTGCGAGCAAAATGAGGCGCAGATTGCCTGTATGGGATTAACGCCGCAACAAGCTATGCGTAAGCTATTGATTGATCCTGTGCTGTTATCTGTTACTGACACATTGGAATTGCCTACATCGCTGCTGATTTTTGAAGGTCAGTGTCAACCCGCAAAATGACCACCACGAAAACTCTGTCTATCGAACCTGCGCGTTGGCAGGTAGGTGATGAGGGTGAACTTTACGCACCGTTGTATGACGCTGTCTACGCTAACCTAAGCGGTGTGTGGGGTCGGGCGCAATCAGTCTTTGTAGAAGGTTGTGAATTACCTTCACGTTGGCAGAGAGATCGTTGTATTCGATTGCTTGAGACGGGATTTGGTCTAGGCATTAATTTTCTCACCACGTGGGCATCGATTAAGGCTAGCGATAGCATTGCTCGATTGCAGTATGTCGCCATAGAAAAGCATCCGTTTACTGCGCAGGATTTGCGCTCTGCTTTGCAGGCAAGCGTAGCAACCGCACCTGCTTCAATTACGCCAGTGTTAGAAGGGTTGGTTGAACAACTGATTGCACAATGGCCACCATTAATTCCTGGCTTTCATTCCTTGCCACTAGATGATCAAACGACATTGACGCTTGTATTCGGTGATGTTGACTCTGTGCTGCCTTCCATTCACGGGCGCTTTGATGCTTTTTATCTGGATGGTTTTGCACCTGATCGTAATCCGGCTATGTGGTCACTTCAAACGATGCAGCACCTTGCTAGATTGGCTGCTGATGGTGCGATTGCATCGAGTGGGTGTGGAGAAGATTCGGTGAAGCGTACGCTTCAATCAGTAGGTTTCGAAGTGAGTAAACGAGAATGCTTTGGTGAAAAGCCCGAAAGCTTGTCGGCAAAATGCACTGAAAAATTTCTTGATTCAGCAACGAGAGTTGAATCAGTGGTGGTGATCGGAGCTGGTATTGCGGGCGCCAGCATCGCACGACAACTTGCGACGCGCGGTATCTCAGTCACCTTAATTGAGCGTGATCAGCCTGCGTCGGGAGCATCGGGTAATCCGGTGGCAGTCGTGCGCCCAGAGCCAGGCGGCGCGACGAATGTGATTGCTGAATTTTCTGCTGCTGGGGTTGGCTGGCTACAGCGTTGGTTAACCACTCATGGTAAATCGGTGCCGCATGATTTTTGTGGTGCTGTGAGGTTACTGCGTGATCAGCGTCGGCATGACAAATTGGCCGCTTATGCGCAAACAGTTCCGGATGAATGGCTGCATGAAGTCAGCGTTAGTGAGGCGACAATGTTGTGTGGGCAGTCGGTGGCCACAGAGGGATTTTTTTTACCGCAAGCGGGTTGGGTTGATCCGACCGCGTTAATTGCTGCGTTAATTGATCATCCTCTAATTGAGTTGAGGTCGGCTTCTGAGGTCAAACAACTATCTCCGGACTCCACTGGTGTGTGGTGTGTGGAGTTGGCTACTGAAGAAAAAATTCTTTCGCGATATGTTGTGCTTGCCTCGGCGTTTGCGGATCTAAGTTCGAGTGTCGATGGCGTTGATAGCGCGCGTGGACAATTATCTGTGGTGGCCGAGCGTGACGATAAGAGTTTACGAGCTATCGTTTGTCGCGATGGCTATGTGACGCCAGCGATTAATGGTGTTCACACGATAGGGGCGACGATTCAAATCGATGATGACGCTAAGCCACGGTCTGAAGATGATCTTGAAAATTTTCATCGTCTGCAGCGATTGCTGCCAGACTTTGTGAGTGATGCGAATGAATTACGCAGCGGTCGAGTCTCTTGGCGTGCAACGACGCAAGATCGTTTGCCGTTAGTCGGAAAAATTGCGGAGGGTCTTTATGCCAGCATTGGGCATGGTTCACGCGGTGTGGCCTGCGCACCGTGGTGCGCGGAGTTTTTGGTGACTCAGATGCTAGGCGAGCCATTGCCTATAGGCAGTGAGTGGATAGAGCGCTTGCATCCACTACGTTTCTCAAAGTAATTAAGTCAAAAAACTTGATCCAAAAACTTAATCCAAAAACAAGCGAGACAGTTCCATACCCGGATCGGGTGAGCGCATAAAGGCTTCGCCGACTAAAAACGCATGTACATCGGCATCGCGCATTCTTTTAACATCATCTTTACTCAGAATGCCTGATTCGGTAATAACGAGTTTTTGAGTATCGATACGGTCGAGTAGATCAATCGTCGTATTTAAAGACGTCTCGAACGTGCGAAGGTTGCGATTATTAATGCCTAGCAGGCGAGTCTTGAGCTCAAGCGCTTTAGTCAGCTCATCAGCGTCATGCACTTCAACTAAGACATCCATACCTAGCTCATGCGCGCAGGCTTCGAGTTCGGCCATCAAGCCATGATCGAGAGCTGCAACGATGAGCAACACGCAATCCGCACCCCAATGTCTCGCTTCATAGATCTGGTAAGGATCAATGATGAAATCTTTGCGTAATACGGGAATGCTGCAAGCGGCGCGTGCTTGCTTGAGATACTCAGGCGCGCCCTGAAAAAAATTCACATCGGTCAGCACGGATAAACAGGCTGCGCCAAATTGTGCATAGCTTTGCGCGATTTCAACCGGCTGAAAATTTTCACGCAACACACCTTTAGACGGCGAAGCTTTTTTAATTTCAGCGATGACGCCTGCTTTTCCGTTTGAGATTTTTGCGCGCAGGCCATCTTCAAATCCGCGGATGTCTGCACGAGCGTGCTGATTCGATTCCACGTCTCGGCGCAAACTTTTCAGATCCTGATACTTCTTTGCCGCAGCGACTTCATCGACTTTTACGTCAAGTATTTTTTTTAATATGTCAGACATAGCTGTATCTCAAAATTAAGCGGCGAATTGTCGAGTGAATTTGGCAAACTCTTCAAGCTTGGCCCGAGCGGCTCCCGATGCAATGCTCTCGGTAGCTTTGGTTACGCCTTTAGCGATGCTATCTACTACACCAGATGCATAGAGGGCTGTGCCCGAGTTAATAATGACGATGTCACGTGCCGCACCGATTTTGTTGTCGAGTGCTTCATAAATTTTTGCGATAGATTCAGCGCTGCTATCGACGCGAAGATTGCGACTGGACGTCATTTGCAGACCAAAATCTTCAGGGTGAATGTCGTATTCACGAATCTCGCCATTCACCAATTCGCCCACCATGGTTGCTGCACCTAGGGATACTTCGTCCATATTGTCGCGCGCCCAAACAACCAGTGCATGTTTTGCGCCTAATTTTTGCAATACGCGCGTTTGAATGCCGACCAGATCAGCATGAAACACGCCCATCATGATGTTGGGTGCGCCAGCAGGATTGGTTAATGGACCGAGAATATTAAAGATAGTGCGAACACCTAATTCTTTGCGCACCGGTGCGGCGTGTTTCATCGCCGCGTGATGATTGGGGGCGAACATGAAGCCTATGCCCGTTGCTTGAATAGATTGCGCGACTTGCTCAGGCTTGAGTTGAATATTCACGCCGAGTGCTTCTAATGCATCTGCGCTACCGGATGATGATGAGACGCTGCGTCCACCATGTTTGGCTACGCGTCCACCAGCGGCAGCGACGACGAACATGGAAGCGGTTGAAATATTAAAGGTGTTGGCACCATCGCCACCTGTACCCACGATATCGACTAAGTTGTCTGTGTTAGGTACATCGACTTTTGTAGCAAATTCACGCATGACTTGAGCGGCCGCTGCGATTTCACCGATCGTTTCTTTCTTTACGCGTAAGCCCATAGTGAGGGCGGCAATCATGACGGGTGACATTTCACCACCCATGATTTGTCGGAACAGCATGAGCATTTCATCGTGAAAAATTTCACGATGTTCAATGCAGCGCAGTAGCGCTTGTTGTGGAGTGAGAGTCATGGCAGACGTGATATCAGATCGTAAGAAAATTTTTCAACAGCGCGTGACCGTGCTCAGACAAAATAGATTCAGGATGAAATTGCACTCCTTCAATCGGGAAGTTTTTGTGACGTACTCCCATAATTTCACCATCCGCTGTCCATGCTGTTACTTCAAGGTGATCAGGTAGCGATGCTCGATCGATGGCAAGCGAGTGATAGCGAATAACGGTAAAGGGTGATGGCAGATCTTTAAAAATACCCACGCCGGTGTGTTCAATCGGCGATGTTTTCCCATGCATGACTTCTTGTGCGCGAATGACTTTGCCACCGAATGCAGCGCCTATGCTTTGATGACCAAGGCAAACGCCGAGTATGGGCAACTTGCCAGCAAAGTGCTGTAGGAGTGGAACGGAGACTCCCGCTTCATGCGGTGTGCATGGGCCCGGCGAAATACAAATACGATCAGGTTTGAGCTGCGTTATTTTTTCGAGGGTGATTTCGTCATTGCGATAGGTTTGTACGTCTTCACCTAACTCGCCAAAATATTGAACAAGGTTATAGGTAAACGAGTCATAGTTATCGATCATTAAAAGCATGTCAGATCTCCCCGTCCAATCCGTCTTGCACTTGCTCTGCGGCCCTCAATACAGCGCGCGCCTTGTTCTCCGTTTCTTGCCATTCCATTTCGGGGATGGAGTCGGCGACTATGCCGGCGGCGGCTTGTGCATACAGCATGCCGTCTTTGATGACGCCGGTACGAATGGCGATGGCAAGATCCATCTCGCCACCGAAAGAAAGATAACCACACGCGCCGCCGTAGATGCCGCGCTTAACGGGTTCTAGCTCATCGATGATTTCCATGGCGCGAACTTTGGGAGCGCCGGACAAGGTGCCTGCTGGGAAGGTGGCACGTAAGACGTCAAGGTTGGACATGCCGTCTTTCAGTGTTCCTTCAACGTTAGAAACAATGTGCTGCACGTGCGAATATTTTTCGATGATGAATTTATCGGTGACTTTGACGCTGCCTATCTCGGCAATACGACCAATATCGTTGCGTGCGAGATCAATCAGCATGACGTGCTCAGCAATTTCTTTGGGGTCGGCTAATAACTCTGTCGCTAGTTTGACATCTTGTTCAGGGGTTGCGCCACGAGGACGGGTGCCTGCGAGTGGTCTTATCGTGATTTTTTTCTTGTTGTCAGGTATTCCTTCATTGCGCACGAGGATTTCTGGCGAGCTTCCTACAATTTGCATGTCGCCAAAATTATAGAAATACATATACGGCGATGGATTCAGTGAGCGTAGCGCACGATAGAGCGACAACGGTGAATCAACATAAGGCTTGCGTATGCGTTGGCCTATCTGCACTTGCATCAGGTCGCCGGCCATGATGTAGTCCTTGGCTTTTTGAACGGCTGCCAGATACTCTTTTTTATCAAAGTCACGAATGGTTTCGGTGCGTACTGAACCGGAGGTGACTGGCGCATCGACATTACGACGCAACATGGCGCGCAAATCTTTCAGTCGTTGTTTTGCTTTTGTATAGGCTTCGGGCTGGCTGGTGTCTGAGTAAACGATGAGATAAAGCTTCCCAGACAAGTTGTCGATGACCGCGAGTTCTTCGGTCAGTAGTAATTGAATTTCAGGTAGTTTCAGATCATCAGGCGGTGCACTGTGCTCTAGTCGATGTTCTATCTGACGTACGGCGTCGTATCCAAAATAGCCTGCCAAACCACCACAAAAACGCGGCATACCTGCACTGATAGCGACTTTGTAGCGCGATTGAAATTCAGCGATGAAATCAAGTGGATTGTTAGTCGATGTTTCGATGACCTCGCCATTACGCACGACCTCAGTATGCCGGCCGCTGGAGCGCAGTAATGTGTTGGCGGGAAGACCAATGAAGGAGTAGCGACCAAAGCGCTCGCCACCGACAACGGATTCAAGCAGGAAGGTGTTTTTTCCTTGATTTTGCGTTTGGGCCAGCTTTAGGTAAAGCGTGAGCGGTGTTTCGAGATCGGCGAAGGCTTCTGCCAGCAATGGAATGCGGTTATAGCCTTGCGCGGCCAGCGACTTAAATTCGAGTTCGGTCATGTTTCTCTCCGGGCCGCCATGATAGTTGGCGGCAGTTTGTGCAAAAAACAGCTGTTCCAGTTGAAACAGCGGCAATCAGGGATATCAGGCGATATGTGTTTGCCAGCGTCGCCATAGCCAGGCCTCGAAGGCACCCGGTGGGATCAGCTTGATTTTTTTGACAAGAAACATGGCGTTAATTAGGTAGGGCTATTAATGGACGATTAGGTTCGCCGCATCAAGTAAAGACTCGACTATACCATCCGTGTCTATGGTCTGGACAGGCTGGCCGTGGTTGTAACCATAGGGAACGGTTAGTACGCGGCATCCTGCAGCCCGCGCTGCCTCGGAGTCGTTGGAGGAATCGCCAATGGCAACGACTTGGTCTGGCTGCAGATCAAAATCTTTACAGACGGTGAGCATTGGCAGCGGATGAGGCTTTTTATGCGCGAGAGAATCGCCACCGTAAATCACTTCAAAAAAATCAATCAGCCCTTTTTTCTCGAGCAATGGGCGCGCAAAGGCAATCGGTTTATTGGTGACGCAAGCGAGCCGCACGCCGCTCTGTTTCATTGCCGACAGGCCTTCATGTACGCCTACATACAGCTCGCTGTGATCACCGTTAATTTGCAGGTAATGATGTTGGTAGCGTTCGAGAGCGTGGTCAAATCGACTTTCGACTTCGCTTTTCTCAAAGTCGACACCGAGCACTCGACGCATTAGATTTTCAGAGCCTTTTCCCACAAAGTCGACAATGGTATCTAACGCAAGTGGCGCTAAATTTAATTCGTCGCGCATACGGTTAATGGCTACTTGGAAATCGGGCGCTGTATCAACCATCGTTCCATCCAGATCAACAATGGCCGCGCGAATACCTTTAAATGAGTCTTTGACTGAGCTGTTCATGCAGTGGCAAGTTGGTTACGCATGGCATCAATAATGGCTTTGTAGTCGGGCTTGCCAAATATGGCGGAGCCTGCAACAAAGGTGTCAGCGCCCGCCTTAGCGACAGCGGCTATGTTTTCTACTTTGATGCCGCCATCGACCTCAAGCATGATGTCGCGCCCGCTAGCATTGATGAGTTCACGTACAAGGCTGACTTTTTTCAGGGCTTCACCGATAAAAGACTGCCCACCGAAGCCTGGATTGACTGACATGATCAGAATCAGGTCAATTTTATCCATCACGTGCTCAAGGTAATGTAAAGGTGTCGCCGGATTGAAGACGAGTCCAGCTTTACAGCCCTGGTCACGAATTAAGCTGAGTGTGCGGTCTATGTGATCAGAGGCTTCCGGGTGAAAGCTAATGATATTGGCGCCTGCCTTGGCAAAGTCGGGGATGATGCGGTCGACGGGTTTAACCATCAGATGTACATCGATTGGCACATTGACATGCGGGCGTATGGCTTCGCATACCAGCGGACCAATTGTCAAATTGGGAACATAGTGATTATCCATTACATCGAAGTGAATGATGTCGGCTCCTGCGGCAACAACATTTCTTACCTCTTCCCCCAATCGGGCGAAGTCGGCAGACAAGATGCTGGGAGCGATGAGATATTTGGACATGGAATAGTTCCCTTTGAACGAGCTTCGAATTTTAACCTGTAGCTAATGATGAGCTTGCCAGCTGGCTGGATTTCGTGTGCAATCGAAGGCTAGCTAGATTTAGCTTTCTTTGAAAAACAAAATTACAGGAACTGCGATTACGTATGGCGGCTTACCAAATGACGGTGACGGTTAAAACTCAGTATCTCGAGGATCAATCCGATCCTGACCGCTCACAGTACGTGTTTGCCTACGCAGTCACGATAAAAAACAGCGGCAACGTAGCAGCTCAGTTGATTTCGCGGCATTGGGTCATTACCGATGCAAACAATCACGTGCAAGAAGTTCGTGGCTTGGGTGTGGTGGGGCATCAGCCTTTGCTACAACCCGGCGAACAGTTTGAATATACCAGTGGCACGACCTTGGCAACGCCGCAGGGGACGATGCACGGTGAGTACTTTTGCGTAGCCGAGGATGGTGAGCAATTCGAGTCGCCAATTCCAGAGTTTGTACTTTCCCTGCCTCGAACATTGCACTGACAGTGAAAAGTAGTTGCGTGGATTAGTCGTCATCTTCTCTGCCGGAGAACATAGTCCACCAAACGATAAAAGCTAACAGGCCGAATGCGAGACCTGCTTCCAAAAATAATAGCCACATACAAGGTGTCCTGTCTGAATCAACGTTTTAGTTTAACGCTCGCGGCGATGGCAACCATACTACTGCTATCGGCCTGCGTGACGTCGCCACCGCAAAAATCGTCGGAGCCGTTACCAGCGCCAGTGGCCGTGCCAGTTACAACGCCACCGGTAGCGCCACCCTCATTAGCTAAACCTGCGGACTATCTTCGTAGCGCGAGCTTTTCTGATTTGCCTGGCTGGACTGAGGATGACTTGCGTCTGACTTGGCCGGCGATGTTGGCAACTTGCCAGGCGCTGGCTAAGCGAATCGAATGGCAAGAGGTTTGTCGTTCAACTTCTGAGGTGAATCCCTCCGATGAAGCCATGGTCCGGCGCTACTATGAATCGCAATTTATTCCGCATCAATTGCGCAATCTCGATGGTAATGTGCAAGGCATGGCAACGGGCTACTACGAACCGTTGTTACGAGGCGCGCGTTTGCGCAATGGACCGTATCAGACAGCGCTTTATCGCGTGCCGGATGATTTACTAACGATCGATATGAGTGTTCTTTATCCAGAACTAAAGAACATGCGTTTGCGTGGAAGAGTCGCAGGAAACAAAGTGGTGCCGTATTACAGTCGTGCCGAGCTGGTGTCAAAAAATCTCTTGGCTGGTAAGGAGTTTGTTTGGGTTGACAACCCCATCGATGCTTTTTTCTTGCAGGTGCAAGGCTCTGGAAGAGTAGTGATTGAACCGGGTGGTGAAATCATTCGCGTGGCCTATGCAGATCAAAATGGTCACCCTTATAAATCCGTTGGCCGCTATCTGGTTGATCGCGGTGAGCTGAGCTTAGAACAAGCTTCAATGCAGGGAATTAAAGCGTGGTATCTCGCAAATCCCACTCGTCAGCAAGAACTTTTAAATGCAAATCCCAGCTTCGTATTTTTTAAAGAAGAAAAAATTCTTGATCCGTCGAAAGGGCCAAAAGGTTCTCTTGGCGTGCCACTCACACCGCAGCGATCGATTGCGGTTGATCCGCAGTTCATACCTTTGGGCGCTCCAGTGTTTGTGTCGACGACTCAGCCAAACTCTGCGATTCCGCTACGTCGCTTAATGCTTGCTCAGGACACCGGGGGTGCAATCCGCAATCCTGTCAGGGCAGATTTTTTTTGGGGTTTTGGTGATGAGGCAGGCGAATTAGCCGGACGAATGAAGCAAGTATTGTTTATGTGGGTCTTGCTGCCTCGTTCGTTGGCGTTGCCGCAAAATTGATCATTTGCCCTCCGTAATTCGCAGCTAGCTTATCGGGATCAATCTTGTAGCTGGCCCAAACCGAAACGGCGGCATCTAATGTGGAGTTGTGCAACTCAAACCACTCCGGCAGAAGGTGGCCTCCAACGTGCATGGCCAGATGGTGATCCCCGGTCATAACGGACGGATGTGCTTGATGCAATGCGCAGAGCACACGAGCGTGCTGTTCCAGATGAGATCGAGTCGCTGGGAAGTCATGTCTTTCCATCATCAACTGCTCAGCCGCGAAGGCTTTTTCCGCTGTAACCAGTAATTCCTCATAAGCAGAGCAGATCTCATCTCGAGCGCAGTCGTGAAGTTGTTGCGTGAGTTGGCGCAATGAGTCGTGCAGCGCATCTAATTGTGAAATTTCGGTGGGCATGGAGATATTTATTCCAAAGTAGGTAGTGTAGTCATTGCAGTGGCAATGCAGCTGCGCTAAGTAAATGATCTATCTCAAGGTGCTTTGAATAAGCTATCACGTCATTGTCTTGAAGTTACAATTCCCCCTTTAGCAATCACTGCGGACAATGCGGAGCCACGTATGAATTTTGAAAATATTCTGATCGAAACACACGGAAAAGTAGGATTGGTCCGATTGAATCGTCCGAAAGCCCTGAATGCATTAAATGACCAGCTGATGAATGAGTTGGGTGAGGCTTTGATGGCTTTTGATGCAGATGAAAAAATTGCCTGCATTATTTTGACGGGTAATGAAAAAGCATTTGCTGCAGGCGCTGACATCGCTGCGATGGCGGGTTATACCTATATGGATGTCTACAAAGGTGACTACATCACGCGCAACTGGGAGCAGATTCGCCGAGTCAGGAAGCCCATCATTGCCGCTGTTGCCGGATACGCCTTGGGCGGTGGGTGTGAGCTCGCAATGATGTGCGATTTCATTATTGCTGCCGACAGCGCGCGATTTGGCCAACCCGAGATCAAACTAGGAACGATGCCCGGCGCAGGGGGGACTCAGCGTTTGCCGCGAGCGGTGTCTAAATCTAAGGCTATGGACATGTGCCTAACCGCCAGAATGATGGACGCTGCCGAAGCTGAGCGTGCAGGCTTGGTCTCACGCGTTGTGTCAGCCGATAAGCTTATGGAAGAGGCCATGGAGGCCGCAACGGTGATTGCTGAAATGTCATTACCTTCAATATTAATGATTAAGGATG